>NZ_QQAY01000020.1 GCF_003350505.1 Falsibacillus pallidus | reverse complement strand
TCAATCCGCTCGACTTGCATGTATTAGGCACGCCGCCAGCGTTCGTCCTGAGCCAGGATCAAACTCTCCGAAAAATTGTTGGCTCAAAGCCACAAAGTTTCAAGCTTGATTAGCTCGATTTTTAAAAAATAGATTAACGTTGACGTTTTGTTTTGTTCAGTTTTCAAAGATCAATTTCGCCTCGTCTCTCAGAAGCGACTTTATTAATTTACCATGCTAGCGAGTTAAAGTCAATAACTTTTTTCGAAAGTTTTTTTCGTTCAACTTGTCTTTGCTTGGCTCGTCTGTTGTGACGATGTTTATAATATTATCACCCTCCCACCTCCTCGTCAATATATTTTTCGACATTATTTATAATAAGTTTAAATTAGTAAAAAACACCCATCCCTTTTCAATAAGGGATGGGTGTTTTGACACACAGATTATTTAATATCAATGATGTCTTTTTGTTTTAAGTCTACGTTTCCTTCTTTATTGATGACAACCTGTTCGCCTTCTTTTAGATTCGTAAAGACGATAGGAGTAATAATGGAAGGAGCGTTCGATTTGATGAAGTCCAGATCTACTTTAAGAAGAGGCTGCCCTGCTTCTACAATATCCCCTTCTGAAACTAATGTTTCAAAACCTTCACCTTGAAGTTTCACTGTATCGATTCCGACATGGATCAAGATTTCACGGCCTGCTTCGGATTCGATTCCGATCGCATGCTTCGTCGGGAATAGGTTTACGATCTTACCATTGACCGGAGATACAATGGTACCTTCGGATGGAACGATCGCAAAACCGTCGCCCATCATTTTGCCTGAGAATACTTGGTCAGGAACTTCTGTGATCGGCTTCAATTCACCTTTAATAGGAGAAATGATTTTTTCGCTTGAAGGATCTACTTCTGATTGCAATGCTGCTGGATTTACTTCTTCAATTTGCTGCTGTACTTCTTCTTCCGGGTTTGTTTTAACCGGTCTTGGACGTTTTCCATCAATAATATCCTTCATTTGGGATTTGATTGTATCGGATTTTGGTCCAAAGATTGCCTGTACGTTGTTTCCTACTTCCAGTACACCCGCAGCGCCCAATTTCTTCAGGCGGTTTTTATCTACATTTTTAATATCGTTTACAGAAATGCGCAGACGTGTGATACACGCATCCAAATGGCTGATGTTTTCTTTTCCGCCGAATGCTTCAAGGATTTCATATGGAAGGTCGCTGGTTGGACCTGCAGTACCTTCATCTTCGTCCACTTCATCTTCACGTCCTGGTGTTTTCAAGTTGAATTTGCGGATCGCAAAACGGAATCCGAAATAGTAGATGACAGAGAATACTAAACCTACTGGGATTACCAACCACCAATGTGTCTGTGGATTAAGTACTCCAAATAGAATGAAGTCGATCAGACCGCCTGAGAAAGTCATCCCGATCTTAACATCCAATAGATGCATGACCATGAATGATAAACCTGCAAAGATTGTATGGATACCAAACAATACTGGTGCTACGAATAAGAATGAGAATTCAATTGGTTCAGTGATACCTGTTAGGAATGCAGTCAATGCTGCAGATCCCATGATACCTGCTACGAACTTTTTGCGTTCTGGACGTGCTTCGTGATAGATAGCAAGTGCTGCAGCTGGAAGACCGAACATCATGAACGGGAATTTACCTGTCATGAATGTACCTGCAGTCAAGTTTTTCACGCCGTCTTTAACCTGCGCCATGAAGATCGCCTGGTCACCGTGTACGATGTTTCCTGCAGCTGTTTTGTAAGAACCAAACTCAAACCAGAATGGTGCATAGAAGATATGATGAAGACCGAACGGAATCAAGGCACGTTCTACCACACCAAAGATAAATGCAGCCAGTGTCAAGTTGGAATTCAGCATGTTTTCAGAGAAGTTATTCAAGCCTGTTTGGATTGGAGGCCAGATAACGATCATGATCAATCCGAGGATAACCGCACTTGCTGCAGTTGCAATCGGAACGAAGCGCTTTCCTGCAAAGAATCCTAAATAAGACGGAAGTTCAATTTCAAAGAATTTGTTGTACATATACGCCGCGATAATCCCCAGGATAATCCCGCCGAATACTCCTGTTTGAAGGGTAGGAATCCCTAAAACGCTTGCATATTCCGGATGGCCTTTAAGGTCAGTAGCATCGATCCCCAATGCTGTGCCCATCGTCACGTTCATGATTAAGAATCCAACGATGGCCGCTAAACCAGCAACCCCTTCTCCGCCAGCCAGCCCAATGGCTACCCCTACAGCGAATAGAAGTGCTAAGTTTCCAAATATGATACCGCCGGCATCTTCCATAACTGATGCAATCATGACAACTACATGATTGTTAAGGAAAGGCGCCATTTCAGTCAATGTCGGGTTTTGCAGTGCATTACCAAGTGCAAGCAGGATACCTGCTGCAGGCAAGATTGCTACCGGGAGCATCAATCCTTTACCGACTTTTTGCAGAACGCCAAAAGCTTTTTTAAACATGTGGTTTACCTCCTGAAATTTTTATATTGCTTCATCAAAATAGAGCTGCAAACGCAAAAAAGGCATGAGGAAAGAAGATACTAAAATGCTTATAGGGATAGAGTACCCCTATTTCAACATTTCATTTATCTTCCTCACTCATGCCTGATCGTATCAGTAACACGTAAGAAAAATAGCTATTTGATTTTGTCCTGTATCCTCTGAAGATGCATGGTCAGATATACCGCCTCAGCATCATATACAGGTTTTTTTAACGTTTGCTGCATCATTTTGACCAGCTTCCATGAGAGATTGTAGCACAAAGGGTACTCTTCTTTCAATAAGGAAGCTATTTTTTTTGGTTCTTCCACTATTTCCCCGGTCAATACGCGCTCGATTGTATAGCGAAGATGTCGGACAAGCCTCATGTAGTCGACGCTTTCCTTATTCAATTCGATCTTGAATTGTTCTTCGATAGTTTGAATCAAGCTTCCGATCAGCTGTGAGTGCTGATTGATCTCGGATAAATCTTTGTTGACCATGGCACTGTGGATATGAAGGGCGATGAAACCGATCTCCCCTTCCGGAAGATTCACATTGGCTGTTTCATTGATCAGCTCAACCACTTCCCGCGCCACCTCATATTCAAATGGATATAAGGCCCTTGTTTCGATAAGGAATGGATTTCTGATGGACATCCCTCTCATAAGCCTGGTAATGGCAAACATGATATGGTCCGTCAAAGCCACGTGGATATGTTCATTGAGGAAAGTGTTTGTTCTTTCCCTGATCAATTCAATAGAGGAAATGATGATGCCAAGCATGTCTTCGTCAATGAATGGGAGTAGCTTTTTATATTGTTCTTTTTCTTTTTCACCCTTCAGGACAAAGGTTTTTTCGACCGAAGATTCATCAATGGAATCTCCTTTTTTTCGATTGAACCCAATCCCTTTGCCGATTAGGACAACCTCATCCTTTTCCTCGGCAAACTGTGCTATGAGCACATTATTATTCAATACTCTTGCGACAATATATTCAGCCATAGTTGTTCTCCCTATTTCGACATGATTCGACTTTTCCCTCTTTCCTCCTATTTTAGCGGACCTTTGACTTATTATCAATTGAAATCGCTCTCAGTATGAGCAGCAATGTTTTAATAAAAAGAAAAACCCCGGGAAATTCCCGAGGCTAAACGGTTTTCATTAAGGTGCAAGGAAAATGAAGTAAAGAACAAAGATAACAAACAAGAAATACATGATTGGGTTAATTTCTTTCGCTCTTCCTTTTACGATCATTGTGATTGGATAGAAAATGAATCCACAGGCAATCCCTGTTGCGATTGAGTAAGTCAATGGCATTGCAATGATGGTCAAGAATGCCGGAACAGCAACTTCAAATCGTTTCCAGTCTATTTCAGAAAGACTAGAAACCATGAGCACCCCTACAATAATTAAAGCCGGGGCAGTAACTGATGCTGTGATGACAGACAACAGCGGGAAGAAGAATAAAGATAAAATGAACAATGCTGCAGTTACCAGTGAAGCAAATCCTGTTCTTGCTCCGGCTGCTACACCTGCTGATGATTCGATGTAAGCAGTAGTCGTAGATGTACCCAGGATGGCACCTACTACAGTGGCAGTGGAATCTGCCAATAACCCGCGGCCAGCACGTGGAAGGACGTTATCCTTCATTAACCCTGCTTGGTTGGATACTGCAACAAGTGTACCTGCTGTATCGAAGAAATCGACGAATAAGAAAGTCAAGATGACGACAATCATCTGGATGTTGAACACTTTATCCGGATGATGGATGAAGTTGTCGATTGCAACACCGAATGTCGGCTTGATGCTTGGAACCGATGAAACCACTTGATGCGGTACTTCAATCAAACCTGCGAACATTCCAACGATGGCTGTGATGACCATCCCGAAGAATACTCCGCCTTTGACGCCTCTTGTCATAAGGATGACCGTGATGATCAATCCAAAGATGGCAAGCAGCGTATGTCCTGCAGTTAAATCCCCGATTCCTACAAGAACTGCGTCATTATTGACGATGATTCCTGCATTTTGGAAACCGATGAATGTAATGAATAATCCGATCCCTGCTCCAACAGCAAATTTCAATTCTGCCGGAATGGCATTGATAATTTTTTCACGTACCCCTGATAAGGTTAAAAGAATGAATATAATACCTGAACATAAAACACCTGATAAAGCAGTTTGCCAAGGGATGTGATAAGTCAGCATAACGGTATAAGCAAAAAAAGCATTCAATCCCATACCCGGCGCAAGGGCTATCGGGTACCTCGCAAGCAGCCCCATGATAATCGACCCGATTGCTGCTGCAAGTGCTGTCGCAACGAATACCGCACCGTAGTCCATACGCATTGCATCCGGCAGATCTTTAACCGAAGACAAGGAAAGTGTCAGCGGGTTGACGGCCAAAATATAAGCCATGGATAAAAAGGTAGTCAATCCACCAAGGATTTCACGGCGGTAATTCGTACCCAGTTCTTCAAACTGAAAATACTTTTTCATTATTTCTTCTCCCTTCGTTTTATTACGTCTGTATTTCTTGCATGCCTGTTTCTTTTATCGTTGGCTTAAGTCCTGTGTTTTATTACTTCCGACAAAAGGAAAAGCCCCAAACGAGACGTCGCTTGGAGCTTTCTGACTGAAAGGTTAGGGAGAAGAAATTGTAAGCTTTAATAAAGCGACAATCTTCTATATCCGCATTACCTCGTAGTCAAGCCATTTACGGTAGCTTGGTAGAAACTTTTGGGCCATATCCCCAACATTATACGACGTAAACATATTTAATTATTGCGTTCTGTTGCTATTTTATCAGCCAAATGTACTGTTCGTCAATATTAAACACGAACATTTTTTGATAATTTTAAACGAATGTTCGTTTATCAATTATTCCCATTCGATTGTTGCAGGCGGCTTGCTCGTTACATCGTAGACGACACGGTTGATATGATCGACCTCGTTGACAATGCGTGTAGAGATTTTCTCCAGCACATCCCAAGGGATCCTTGCCCAGTCGGAAGTCATTCCATCAATGGATGTAACGGCACGGATGCCGATTGTGTAGTCATATGTTCTAGCATCCCCCATGACACCGACGCTTCGGATATCAGGAAGGACAGTGAAATACTGCCAGATGTCGCGGTCAAGTCCCGCTTTTTTGATTTCTTCGCGGAGAATCGCATCGGATTCGCGGACGATTTCCAGTTTTTCTTCAGAAATTGCCCCCAATACACGGATGCCAAGTCCAGGACCTGGGAAAGGCTGTCTCCAAACGATTTCATCCGGAATGCCCAATTCGGATCCAAGAGCGCGCACTTCATCTTTGAAAAGAGTATTCAACGGTTCAATCAACGTGAATTGCATATCTTCCGGCAGACCGCCTACGTTATGGTGGGACTTGATTGTCTGTGCAGTAGCCGTACCGCTCTCGATGATATCTGTGTAAAGAGTCCCTTGAGCAAGGAAGTCGATTCCTTGGAGTTTATGTGCTTCATCATCAAATACATATATGAATTCGTTTCCGATGATTTTTCGCTTCTGCTCCGGATCGGATACGCCTTCTAATTTAGATAAGAAGCGGTCCCTTGCATCCACTTTGATGACGTTCATATTGAAGCCGTCAGCGAAAGTTTTCATGACGCTGTCCGCTTCCCCTTTGCGAAGCAAACCGTGGTCGACAAAGATACATGTCAATTGGTCGCCGATTGCCTTATGGATCAGCACTGCGACAACAGAGGAATCTACCCCGCCGCTCAATGCACAAAGAACTTTTTTATCTCCGACCGTTTGGCGGATTTTTTCCATTTCGATCTCGATGAAGTTTTCCATTGACCACTCATCATTGCATCCACATGCGCCGAAGACGAAATTCTTCAGAATATCGTTCCCATATTGGGAATGGCGAACTTCCGGATGGAATTGAACGGCATAAAGCTTTCTTGCTTCATCGCTCATGGAAGCAATCGGACAGGATGGGTTGGTTGCATCCACTGTGAAGCCTTCTGGTGCTTCCACAACAAGGTCGCCATGGCTCATCCACACAACCTGCTCCTGCGGAAGGTCGCTGAAAAGAGCTGATTGGTTATGAATGTTCATCGTAGCTTTCCCGTATTCACGGTGTTTCGCTCTTTCTACTTTTCCACCGAAATGCTTCGTCATCAGCTGCATTCCGTAGCAGATGCCAAGGACTGGCACGCCAAGATCAAAAATCCGTTCGTCGCAAGAAAATGCGTTGTCGCCGTAGACGCTGTTTGGCCCGCCGGAGAAAATGATTCCCTTTGGATTCATTTCTTTGATTTCTTCCACTGTAATGGTATGTGGATGAAGTTCGCTGTAAACGCCAAATTCACGAATGCGTCTTGTAATCAATTGGTTATACTGGCTTCCAAAATCCAGGACTACGATGATTTCCTGGTTATGTAGTTCTGCTTTACCTGTCATGATTAGTCACCCCAAGTTTTATTTGAATTATGATGGAAGTAAGAAACGGCCTACAGCCTTCGCATTCCTTTAGTTTATCCTTTTTAAAAAAATAAAAACTAGAATTCCCGCCTCTACAATAAATAAGAAGACAGAATTCTAGTTTTTGGTATGAGAAAAAAATCAGAATTTCTGCCTTCATAGTCAAATCATTTACGGTGATTTGGTAGAAACTTTCGAACCATATTATCGAGGATATACGAAGGACTGTATGAGAGGGCTTCTTAAATGCCCTCACCGCACAATATATTATTTTTTCTCATTTTATACTTGATTAATATAAGGGTCAACCCGTTGTCTTTTTAATTAAATTTTCCCACAATTTCCGCGTTTCATCCCAATTCGCCGCATCCTTCTCTCTTCGATAGAGAACACGTTCATAGATGGCAGTCAATCGGCTCATTTCCCTTGTGGAGAAAAAGGAATCGATATATTTGGCATAGCCTCTCAGCGTCTGGCCGTCATCCATCTTCAGACCGGACCGATCAAGCTGCTTCAACAAGGAAAGATAGGCTTTTTCAAATGTATCATCCCCATGCTTCCTCTTATATTTGATTAAAAGGAAATAAGGAATCCATCTTCCCCTTGCTTTGTAGAAGATCCAGCTGATGATGCCAAGCATGACTGCCCCAAGCAGGATCCAGCCCCAGGAGTTCTTCCAGAAAGAAACAATATCATTCCACATATCAATGAAAGAAAAGCGATCTGTGTTTTTGACGGTCGTTTCTTTCCCTAGATCTTTTGCAGGCTTCTTCTCCGGAGTTTCCGGCTTTTTGACTGGTGGAGGCGTGGTGCTTTTATCCACATTCAAATCATACTTGTAGTTGATGTTTCCGTCGAAGCCTTTCGTCGGTTCGAACGGAACCCAGCCGACGTTTGGAAAATAAACTTCGACCCAGGAATGAGCATCATTATTGGTTACTTCATACACCTTGAAATTTCCCGTTTTTGAAAACTTGAATTGCCCGTCGCTGTATCCTTTTACCCAGCGGGAAGGAATGCCAACGGATCTCAGGAGCACGATCATCGAGGTAGAAAAGTTATCACAGTACCCTTTTTGTGTATCAAATAAAAATTGATCCACATAATCCTGGTTCTTGCCTGGGACTGCCACATCTGATTGATCATAGATAAAGCCAGGATTTTTAAAATAGCCTTCAATGGCTTTCGCTTGATCGAACCAGTTATCCTTTCCTTCTATGATGCTTTTCGCCAATTCTTTTACCCTGAGCGGAACTGTATCCGGCAGCTGCGTATATCTTTTGAGGATGTCCGCTTCCACATGTTCACCGGTCGTCCCTCTCATCGCCTTCATACTGTAAGAAGGCTCTTTGTAATCAAGCGTATACTTTTCAATTTCATATGGCTTTCCTTTTCGATACGGCACCCACTTTTCCGAAGCCGTATTCAAATGATATTCATCGTTCTGCTGCCCATTGATTTGAAGAAGGCCAGCAGGCTGGACAATGAATTCATACGGAAGATTAAAGGAGAGCTTTGCCGTTTCATCAGGACTGTCAGCTGAAACTGATGGATTGACATCCGGAACCTGCTCGCCGGGTCCAATCACTTTCTCTTCATTTGGTGCATCCGACAGCACCCAGCCCTTTCCAGTGTACTGATCCTTTGTTTCGATCTTCCAATAATGCTTCGTCGTATCTTCAGCGGTAAATACGATTGTATTATCGCCATTGAACGGTCCGCCAAGCTGCGTATCATCCGTACCGTAGCCGATTTTGGCCACTCCACCAGGACCAGTGCCAGCCCCTTCGGCATAGGATTTCAAATAAGGAACAGGATCCGGCCAGATCGGATCGGCCTTCGGAGCAGCATAGGCAGCCACAGCGCTTCCACCGACCATGATCGCAAGCGGCAATATCCATTTTCTCATCTGAAGACCCTGCTCTTCGATCCCTTCCCTTTCCGTCAAGCGGTTAAAGAATAAGATCCCCAGCAAAATGAAGCCCACGACAATGATCCTGATAATTGCATGATCCGCTTTATATGGAGAAAACGTATCTAATATAGTGATATAAATAATCGTCAAAAAATAGAAAATGAAGATCTTTTTCCTGACCATCAGCCAATAGTGCATCAAGTATGCCATCAGCCATAGCAATACAAAAAACAGAAGGCTTCTGAACAAATCCGAGAGACCATACCAATCCTGGTGAACAATCAAGCTCAGATTATGCGATAGATCTCCAAAGAAATACTTAAGCCATTGCAGTTCCATTAAAGGCCCTTCAAAGAAGATGAGATGAAGCGTAAATAAAAGGTAGACCACTTTAATAATGGAAGAAATGGCCCAATGAACAGAGAAAAACGATAGGACGAGACATAAAATGATAAAAACAAGAAACCGCTGAATTTCACCCGTCATCGTCAATTGCTCTAGCGGACGGATCCACTCCCAGAGTAAAAGAAAGCCGAGAAAATATAATACAGCCCCATAAACGCCTTTTACATTCAGACCTTGGCTCATGCCCGCTTCACCTCCGTAAAAGCATAGGTAAATTCAGGTTCATGAAGCACTTTGACATGGACTCCCCTTGCAGCAGCCATTTCGCGGAAAGCCGCTTCTTCTTTTCCTAACGGCTCTTTTTCAGGCTTGATGACAAAAAGGACCACGACGCCCCTCCGCTTTGCATGATAGCCAGCTGTTTGGACAAGCTCCTGAGTCAACTCTGACGAAATAATCAACATCGTAACACTCTGTTGAAAATAATTGACTTCCTCCTTAAGGATTTTACCGATCGGAATGCCGCTGTCAGGCTTTACCTTGGCAAGGTGGTAGAAAAGCTGCTGCTGCTGGAAATCCCCTCCTCTGATTGGGAATGAAGCCGGGGTTTCCCCGATGGAGATCATCCCCATCTGTGCGCCTCTTTTCAAAATGGCCTTCACAATAGATGCCGTGAATTTGACCATCAGCTCAAAGCTTCTAGAAGGCGTACGGTCCAGGACAACGAGTACATCATGGGATTCCTTTTCTTCGAATTCCTTCGTCATGATCGTATTGGTCTTTGCCGTTGCTTTCCAATGCACCCACGACACACGGTCCCCAGGGAGATATTCTCTGACGCCCGAGACCATCGTCGTATCCTTTTGGATTTTCACTTTCGACGAAGTCGTCCCTTGATCATATCGGCTCTCAAGCGTGCGATACGTCAAATCTGTATAAGACGGGTAGACAAGCAGATCCGATTGCTTAGAGACGAGCCTCTCTTTTTCAATCAGTCCGATCGCATCCCCGGTTTTGAGTTTGAATTCAGAAAAAATGTGCTCACCACGCGGAAGACGCTTTATCGCATACTCATACTTCATCTTCCGTTTAAAGCCCGGGAAGAGAACTCTTTTCCCCCTGGCAGCAGGCAGAATCCCAGCCAGCGTCTCAGGGACTACATCCTCGACAATGAGGAAAAACAGAGGGATGGAGATGCTGCGTTCTATGGTCACAGTGACTGCAAGAGAGTCGCCGTCTTTTAAATCCCCAGACCGGTTAAATGTTCGCTGAACAGTAAAATCCCCAAGCGGATAAAATGCCAGAAGCACAGAATACAGACCAAAAGGCATGAAGCTGTAAAAAAGGAACCAGCTGACAAATCCGCCCTGAAACATGGAATAAGAAAAAGCCAGTGCGATAAATAAGAATAAGAGGACAATCTTGGTGATTGATTTAATCCATAATATATTCTTCTTCATTATTATCTAGCTGCCTTTTGCACCGGAATCGGAATCCTCGTCATCACCATTTTGACCACTTCCTCTGTAGTGGTGCCTTCATACTTCGCTTCTGCTTTCAGGATGATGCGGTGGGAGAAGACAAATGGGGCGAGATATTGAACATCGTCCGGAATCACGAAGTCGCGGTCATGGATGTAGGCATAAGCCTGAGCTGCCTTCATCAGTGCAATGGATCCACGAGGGCTGGCACCGAGGTATACATCTGAATGGGTACGCGTCCTTCTGGCGATTTCAACGATGTATCGTTTAAGCGTTTCATCTACGAAAACGTTCTTCACTTCCTGTTGAAGGTCACGCAGTTCATTAATGGAAATGACAGGCTCAAGATCTTCGATTGGCGGAACCTTTTGCGCACGGCTCAACACTTCCATTTCTTCATCCAATTCGGGATAGCCCATTTCTAATTTTAATAGGAAACGGTCAAGCTGTGCTTCCGGAAGCGGATAAGTGCCCTCGTACTCAATCGGGTTCTGTGTTGCCATGACAAAGAACGGCCTATCTAATTTATGTGTGACGCCGTCCATCGTGATGCTCTTTTCTTCCATCCCTTCAAGCAGGGCCGACTGGGTTTTAGGTGAAGTACGATTGATTTCATCTGCTAAAATAATATTGCCCATGATGGGACCTGGACGGAATTGAAATTCCATTTCTTTTGGATTATAAATGGAGACGCCGATGACATCTGAAGGAAGCAGATCTGGGGTGAATTGGATTCGTTTGAACTGTGCATTGATCGATTTGGCAAGGGCGCGGACCATCATGGTCTTCCCTACCCCCGGCACATCTTCGAGTAGGACATGCCCTTCTGCAAGAATGGCAACAAGGCTCAACTCGGCCACTTTTGTTTTTCCGATCATGACTCTTTCAATATTATCTATTACTTTCTTTAATGTTGGATGGTAGCTTTCTATCATCTTTTTATTCCCCCTTTGGATTACCGACAAAAAAAGTGTAACCATTTTACTATTCTCTGAATAATGCCATTTTTCCTCTAAAATAATGAAATTCGAACCATTTCCAATTATTTTCAACACGAAAAGCGGAAGCGCCTGTTCAGAGGCGCCGAGGTTGGACTGAAGCACCACGAGATAAAGGAATCACGATGAGCTTTAGCGAATCGATGATGACTTATCGTAAGTGTGCTGAAGGAAACCTCCCAGCCTCTAGGCGCTGGAGCTGGACAAGTGAAAAGCCGAAAGCTCACACTCAGCTTTCGGCTTTATTTTATCAAATGAACCTTATTTCATTTCCAAAAATCATCATAGATCGTAATCGGCAAATGACGTTTATGGGCGGATTTGAGGTAGTGGGATTCAATGGTTTTTCGCGCCTCTTCCCCTACATCCTTCCCTTCAAGGAAATCATCGATTTGATCATATGTGACGCCAAGCGCCGTTTCATCCGGCAGCTGAGGACGATCTTCTTCAAGGTCGGCCGTCGGCTTTTTCATATAAAGATGCTCAGGACATCCAAGTTCCTTCAGGAGCATTTTCCCTTGCCTCTTATTGAGACGGAAAATCGGCACTAAGTCAGCGCCGCCATCGCCATATTTCGTATAGAACCCAGTGACGGCTTCTGCAGAATGGTCTGTTCCAAGAACGACACAATTATTCATGGCCGCTACACTGTAGTGAACCTTCATGCGCTCTCTTGCTTTCTCATTCCCTTTAACAAAGTCGGAAAGCTCGATGCCTGCTTCTTTCAAAGAAGAAACACTCGCATCGACTGCAGGTTTAATATTGACTGTCATCACTTTCGTCGGTTCAATAAAACGGATGGCATCCTGGCAGTCGTCTTCATCTTTCTGAACCCCGTAAGGAAGGCGGATAGCAATGAATTGATAGTCTTGCGTGCCGCTTTCGTCATTCATTTCATTGATGGCCATTTGAGCTAATTTACCCGTTAATGTTGAATCCTGTCCTCCTGAAATCCCCAGGACAAAACCTTTCAAAAAGCTGTGCTTCTTCAAGTACGCTTTCAGGAAATCCACACTCTTGCGAACTTCTTCCTTCGGATCGATCGTTGGCTGAACCTTCAATTCCTCAATGATTTCTCTCTGCAAAGCATCCATTTCAACACCACTCCTTATATATGAATCTGATTCACACAATACATATTTAATACCACTAGAATACCACCAAAAACCACCCATTACTATTATGGCAGATCAAGCACCAAAAAAACCGGAGCGACACCAAAGTGACAGGCACGCCCCGGTTTTTGTCGGAATATGTTTTTTGGTGCCGCTACTGCCCCAATTGAAAAATCAATTCCCGCTATTCTGCTTATACTTATCTTCAATCTGCTTTTTCATTTCTTCATAAGTGAGGTCGTTGATGTTATGAAGATCTTTTGCAAATTGGTCCTTCAGCTGGATGATCATTCGTCTCCGCTCGTGTTCTTTATTCGAAATGTACCTATAATTTTTACCCGTCAATACTTCTTTTTCATCCCTCAAATAAAGCAGGGTATCCATTATGTTCGTATCCTCATCAAAGCTTTTTTGCGACCAATCATTATCCAGCGCTATTATGTCATAACCACGAAAGAGAGCGGTACCAATGGCGTCAGAATTAGATTTAATCTTCCATGTATCCCACTTCTCAGCGATTTCCTTCGCATTGTTGAATTCATTCTGCAGCTCTGATTGGTCAGTTACATTGGCATAAAGCCCATCCGCAGCTTCTGCGACTTCTTGAAGCTGTTTTTGTCCCGCCGCATCCACATCAAAGCCGATCACATTGACAATCGGAGACACATTGGATTCTTTTAATTCTTTTGCGGCTGCGACAGGGTCTCCATCACATGTTTCTATCCCGTCGCTTACGAGATAAACGATATTGGTATTGTTTTCTTCCGGATACGCAGATAAATCCTCTTTCGCTTTCTGAAGGGAAGCAGCCACCGGAGTCCACCCTTTCGGTTCGAACTTGTTCAAGGAATCCTTCAGTTTGCCCTCTTCGTAGGGAGCAAACGAATACATAAGCTCATTGCTGCTGCAGGACATTTGTTTATCGCTGTCAGAACCGCTTCCCTTAAATCCGTAAACCCGGAGTGCCACATTAGCGCTTTTTGGAAGGGACGCCGCAAATTCGGTAATGGCTTCCTTCGCGAGTTCCATCCTCGATTTCCCACCCATTTTTTCCGCCATACTTCCACTTGAATCCAGAATAATTTCCACGTTCAAATGGTCTTTGAATTGATAGCGTGGATCTTTGATTTCAGGGTCTCCGAATGATTTGACCTTCATTTCTTCGAATAGATATGCTGGATCCTTATAATCCTTGGAGAATAAAGAAACCAATGTCCGCCAGTAGGCATCCAGCACCTCTTGATCTGCATCCTCTTTTAATTTTGGAAGCTTATCAAGCCTTGCAGTAATCTCTTCTTTATTTTCTTTGAAATTCTTATTGGCGAATGGACCAGCAGGATAGCTGGAAATTTCTTTAACCGTTTGAGGCAGTTCCGGCGCTTTTTTCAATTCGGCATATTCATCCTTAGCCGCCTCTTTTCCGTTGGTATCTTCTACTTGTTTTTCTGCAGCAGGCTGATCCTTTTTCTCAGAGGATGCCTTCTCATTATTTTGGCAAGCGGTTAATAGTATAAGGAGCAAAATAACCGCTGAATATAGGAGCTTTTTCAAATGATCTTCCTCCCTCAAATATCTTGTTGTCTTAAATATGTAACAAGAGAACCCGACACCAAAGTGACAGGCACCCCCCGGATTTTGTCGGAAAATGTTTATTACGCGGTGACGGTGACAGTTTATGATTTAATTTCGAATGTTCGGAACGGAGTTTTTCTGTAATATCATTTCTGTTTCTTTATCTTTCATTTGCTTAAACATCTCTGCCCCTTCTTCATTTATTGGAAGGGTCCTCGGATCGCCTATAGAAGGTTCTACCATATTCTTAATAGAATCTTTAAGAATTCTTTTTCTCTCTATTCCAATCAAAAGCTTTAAATTTTTGATGGCCCATCTTTTTTCCCTAAAGGTCTGTCCTTTCAAAAAATCGATCAGAACGGGAATCGTTGAGAGATTCTTGTCCTGGAGCATACCATCCAAGAACAGTCTTCGGTGCGTTTCGTTATAGGCTTCAAGGATTCTCTCATAAAACTCATTGGATAATAGACTCTTCTGCAGAACTTCATCATACGCAAGCTTAATAGTTTGGTGAATCTCAATTAATCTTTCTTTATTGTCATTTAGATACACACTCATATGCTCAAAGTTCTTGAAAGCTTCCTGCACTTTCGGATCGCTGCTTCTCTCCACCACCGGTTTGATTGCATCTGAAGTTTTGATCAAAAAACCAGGGGAGCGCTGTATGTTTTCCGTTAACCCCGTCCTTGCAAATCTAATGATAGAGTTGATTATTTCTGGTCGGAATGCAACCGCAATCGCTGTCTGCCGATCCGGCATTTCGCCGTTTTCTTCTATAACAAATGCTCCTGTTCCCTTTCGTGTAATAATATTTTTATAGAGGAAATAAAAGTAGACTTTATGATTAAATTCTACTGAATAGGTGTATTTTTCTTTTATCTCAAGCATCCCTTTTGGGGCAGTGGCTGCTTTTTCTATTACTCCTGTACTCAATTGCAATTCCACCTTTCTTTGTGTGGATGACTCATTTCTATTAATCGAGACTATCCTGCTTAGCTCGCCCATTTTTGTTTATTCGTTATGAACTAAATAAAAAACCTGCACTTTCCAATTCGAAAGGCAGGCATTGTATCTTAAGCTCCAGGGTTTTCTTTTGCCTGAATTTGCTGAAGGTGATTTTTTCTGATGGCAGGCAATGCTCCCCCGACAACGACTGCCGTTATAGGAAGACTCCCGTCGCCGCCAAGCCATTCTAAAATGGAAACAGGTACGAAGATTGCATAGATGAATATCATCATAATCAGATAGAATCGTCTCCAACGCTTTTCTTTTTTAGACATTCCTTCATCTCCCAGCTAATAGTCTAGTGATCGAACAATTTCATGTGGAAAATAATCGAGCTCTTCCATAAAGTCCACTTTTGGACCTCCTGAGGTTTGAAAGAGGTCTCCTGTTAAATTGTGAAAAAATCCTTTGATGGAAGTCCCACTCACTTTATTCGAAGCCCGGACATATACTTGACCATTTTCAATGACAAGCTGCGCACCAGTCAGTTTTCCGTGGTTATCCAGGATTGTTTGGCGAGCTTGTTTCATCATTTCCGGCAGAATCTCATTTCTTATGTGCTGTTCCAATACTTCGTCCAGCTTTTTATTACCGATTCCATGCCTCAATTCATCTGTCAGTACAATATCCATCGCTTCCAGGGATATTTCATTGTTTGAGTAATCACTGTAGCTGGAATCTGACTGCAGCTCGACCTTTTTCTTATCGATTTTCATTTCGATCGATTCTGGAAGAGAATCAACAGTTCCAATCAACGTTGTCTCGTAATCTTTAATCGCTTCATCCAGGCCACCGTACAGCACTGCAGTTGCTGCCAAACTTGCTTGCTGGGTCGTAGTCTGGGCTTCTTCCTTTACAGCGAACACTTTCGTCAGATTGAATACAAAGACGAATAGCACCATCATGATACCCAGCATCCCAATCATGAATAATGCTGCATTTCCCCGTTCTTCCTTGAGGCAGGCACTGATTCTAGCTTTCATTCTTAATCACCTTGCCGCTTGCCTTAGAAGAGTAGGAAATCGATGGTGCCTGATGATTTGAAAAGATGCTTTTCGGAATAAAAACCAAATCGATGTTTACGTTGACCGTAGTGGTGAAATCTTTATCGAACAATCCGGTTGCACTCTCAAACTTCAAATAAGATCCCCCGGTATTGACAATCTTCCGGGCTGCCTGCTCAGCCTCCACCGGATTGTCCGTTATAGAGTAGACCTTTGCCGCTTCATTCGCAGCAGACTGCGTGACGACGATTGCCTGGACCGTTACAATCAGCTGCCAGGCGATCATGATGACAATCAAAATAAAAGGAAGAATCCCGAGGAACTCTATCGTGGACGAACCTTCTTCATTTTTCAGTTTCATATTTATCAAGTTCCACACATTTTTTCACCATCCTGACTAGGCCAGCTGATATTTCTCTTTCCACTCCATATAAAAATACGTCACCCAGATTGCCAAAAAAGGAAAAACCAATAAATTCAACAGCATTTGAAACAATACTTGAGCTAACAGTGATGGAGTAATGGAATAAATCAGGTACATGCTGATCCAGCCGATTATCAATTCCACCAAGCTGACAAAGAATATCAGAAATAATAGCGGAAAGAATTTCTTTTTCGCAAAGATAATTGATGTTTTAGTAGATTTCCATACAGAGCGATTCTCCAATATGGCTTCATAGGGGGATGCAAACAAAAAGAGAAGAACGACCAATCCAGGGATGATAAAGAGCATAACCCCTATGGATGTTAATAAAGATAGGCAAATACCATAAACAAACAAAGAAAAAGCGTTTGTTATGAACACATAAAATATATTTTTGTATCTGATTTCCCCTTCCTGTTCATACAATTTTACAAATTGGATAAACGGAATCTGTGAGACGACAAAGAAAATGAACGTCAAGAACACATAGTAAAAATCAGCTAATGCGGATGTAAAAGCATTAAATACAAATGCATATACAATATTCAGCAAGTACCAATCTATTAATAGCAGAGGAAGGAGGATAGTGAGGGAGAGCAGTGCCACTCCCTCAAACTTTCCAGTATAGATCCTCCAGCTATTCCTAAATGAGTTGATCATCCTCTTGCCTCCTGAACCGAAGGATTACGGACTCTTCTTTTGATGAAGTCTTCATTTAAAGGTTTAACAATACCTTTTTCATAACGTTCGATTTGATTCTTTATAAGTTCATCATGTGATTTCTCTTTTAGTTCATCTATTTTTCCAAACTGATGTAATGAACCATCAACTTTTCTAAATGAATCTTCGTCAACCATTAGTTTGGTTTTTTTATAGATTGATTTTAGTTCTCCCTTTAGATTGTAGCTACCCATGAATTGATAGAGAACTCTAGTCTGTTCCAAGAGTCTTTTTTGCACCAAGAATTCCTCAAATTGAATAGCTAAACATTCACCAAAGATATGCCTTAGTTGATTTAATTGTAAGTCCGTAAAATATCCCTTGCTTTCTATCATTTTAAGTATCCCTGTATATTCCTTATAAAGCTCCCTTATTTTCCCCAGCGCATCTTCCACATAATTTATAGAATCAACTATAGAATTTACTTCGTTCGAAATTTGACTGAATTCTGGATTATTTACTATTAGTCTTTTAATATCATTTCTGTAGCCAAAATAGCCTGAGGAATAATCTCTAGATGCATATTCATTAGCTTTAGAAATTTTATTTTTCATGTATTCCTCAAGTAAAATAATGCTATAAAACACATCTTTAGCTTCCTCAAAGGAAAGATCATATGGGGTCATGAGGAAGTTCCAATAAAGCTTCGAAGTTAGCTTATAGAAATGGGCCATTTGATACACTTTGTTGTTTTTATGATACTCATATGGATAAACGGATATTTGTTCCATGAATTTCTTATGCTTTTCCGCTAACTGATGTATTGATTCATTAGTCATATACTATTACCTCCACTTATGAGAACCAGCCTTTTACCGTGGACCAGGTTTTTTTTGCTTTGTTTGCAACAGATTTCCCAAATTTCTTAGCACTCTTTATCGGGTGTTTCACAGTATTGACAATGGTACCCCAATGTTTGACTGCTGCACCTCCAAGCCACGCTGCAGCCCCTAATCCCAATAAAGCTCCACCTACAACTTGGCCACCAGGAAAAGCGGCAACTCCTGTGCCTACATTCATTAAAAAGCTGCCCGCATTTTGGGCAATGTCTGCCCCTGCTTTTACTTTATTATCCGCAGAAGAAAAAGCAGCTATGCTTTTACCTGTATCCCATGCAGAAAATCCTGCCCCGACGGCCGCTCCAACCACGTTCAATTTTCCAAGAGGAGCCATCGCTTTGAATGAACTTACTGAATTTTTACCAAATTGCAGGCCGGATGATACAACCTCGGAAAACTTTGCACTTCTTACTACATTAAGCATTTCTTGTGGGTTAGAAATAAAACCTGATATACCAGTTTTTGCGTAATTAGAAACCATCTGAATATTAGAAATGTTACTTTTGAAATCTTTAAAATTCTTCCCAACATCCAGCCCATCCCCAGCTGCTTCGAGCCAGTCTGTATCTTTTCCACTGAATTTAAAGGAATTCTGTAAAAGATTTGCATAGAATGCTTTTGATTTTATGTTCCATGTACCCAAATCGCTTAATTTTATACCTTCTTGTGCAATTAACTGGATAGTACTCATCCCTACATCATTGACACCAAATTTAAACCAATCATAGGAAGAGTATATCGGATCGTCTTTTGTAGGGATAGGTGGAGCAGGCTTTATCTGTGTTTCATTACCAGTGGTTCCATTTCCCTGAAAAGGAGTTCCGTTCGTCCCATTCCCTTGGAAGGGAAGCCCGTTTGTTCCATTTCCAGTAAAAGGAGAGCCTGTCGTACCATTTCCTTGAAACCCATTAGGGTTCCATCCATTTTTTACCCAAGGATCATAGGACCATCCGTTTCCATTCCAGGATTGACCATTCGTTCCTTGTCCATCTGTTCCGTTTCCTTTTGTCCCGTTGCCTTCCCAATCATTTCCTTCCCACGTATTGCCGTTCCATGAATTCCCTTCCCATGAATTACCGTCCCAAGGGCTGCCGCTCCAGCTATTGCCCGACCAAGGAGTTCCGTTCCATGGATGAACACTCGCGTAAATCGGCAAAGAAAATGATTGGAAAAGAACGATGAGTAGAGCCAGGATAACAAAAACCCTTTTTATCAGCCGTTCAGTCATCGTTCCATTCCCTTTCTATTCATAAGGTTTTATGCTTTACTCATCGAAGTTTAGTTTGGAATCGTATTTGTATTGTATTTTTCGTTTATTTCTTTTTTGATTTTTTCGTAGTTCTCTTTACTTAAACTATTAAGTTCTTCCTTAAGATCTTTAAATGTTTCCCTTTCAAGTTCTATATTATTGCGAATTCTCTTATCAATTTCTTCTTTTTGGTTATAATTGTATTTCCCTTGATTCAGTAAGAAGGTTGCCACAGAATCTAAATTATTCCCTTGAGTAAGCCCTTTTAGATCCCAATCATTCAAGAATGCTAAAATCTCAAAATAATCATCTACTTTTTTTACCTCTGCGTCAGATAAAGCCCCTTTTTTCCAATCCTCCCACTTATCCATTACTTGCTGTGCCCGCTTAAATTCTTTTGTTAATTGATCTCCATTTGAAACGGTTGAATAAAATCCATTGGCACTGCTGGCAACATCTTGGAGTTGTTTTTGCGCTTTTGAATCAACATTAAAACCAATTACATTGATAATAGGGGAAATATTAGAATCCCCAAAGGATTTCGCTACTTTTACCGGATCACCGCCACAAGTTTCTATTCCGTCGCTCACTAAATAAATAAGATTTGTAGATTCCTTAGAATCGTATTCTTCAAATGCTTTCTTGGATTCTTCCAAGGCACTCGCGATCGGGGTCCATCCGCTGGGTTTAAATTTGTTTAATGCATTACTAAACTCCTCTTTGTTAAACTTCTTAAACCCATATACCTGTTCGATGCTTGAACAGGATTTTTGTTTGTCATCATCTGACCCAGTACCCTTGTGTCCGTAAACACGCAGAGAAATATTTGCATCTTCGGGTGCTTTTGAAATAAATTGTTGGATTGCGTCTTTAGCTAGCTCCATCTGAGATTTACCATTGATTTTTTTCGCCATGCTGCCGCTGGAATCCAAGATTATCTCAATATTAAAATGATCTTTAAATTGATAACGGTTATCTGGCAAATCGGGGTTGCCATACATTGAAAATTCAAGTTTTTTTGTCATTTCCTGAGGATCTGGAAAATCTTGTGACACTAATGAATAAATATACTTAAAATATTGGTCATACTGCTTTTCAGTTGGTTTTTCGGGCAGTGGGGGCAAGTCCTTTATATCAGCTGCCAGCTTTTCTCGCCATCCATCCCAAACTCCAGCATATTCACCATTTTTTTGATGAATAAATCCATTTTCATCTTTTGGAACTTCTGGAATACCGGAGAAAAATTCATCAAATTTGTCTTTAGTGTTAACGGAAACATTTTTCGAGTTTTGATCTTGCGATGGGTGTGTTGATTCACTTGCTTGTTTTGTATTTTCTACTTTTTTTGATCCTTCATTGCTGCAGCCCCCGAGAAGAAAGAGGGCAATAATTAATACCACAATTCTGTTTATCACTTTCATTCCCCCGAATAAATGAAATTAGTTGCCTCCAATCTGCCCGATTAGAGAATTAAACTTTTCAACAACTTTGTTTCCAAATTCATTATTATTTGAAAAAGCTGTTGAAATGATTCCAACTACAATCACAACTACCGCTGCGATCCCTATCCATTCCAATGTTTGGGAGCCTTTTTCATTTCTGATCATTTCTTGTACCTTTATTGATGCTTTTACATAAAGTTCTGTCAGTTTATTCATTTTTTGTTTCCTCCATTTATAAGTTTTTAAATAGATTTAAAATGCTGTTTTCCCCGTAAATCATGTTCAAGATCATTAATCCCGCGATCATGAGAATGGATACCGGTGCGACGACGAATGTCGTAACAAGTGTTACTTTAGGAGATGCTTTGGCTGCAAGCTCCTTCACCTGCTCCTCTCGGAATTGCCTCATGTCCTCAGCCTGAACTTTAAAGGTCGTGGCAATCGGAACTCCTAATTTCAAACCTTGCAATAAGGATTTAATTAAGCTTTGAAACTCAGGGTTGTCATTTCTCTCCAATAAATTGCGATAAGCGGTTTCTCTTTGAACTCCTAGATCGATTTCTTGGTTGAATCTCGAGAATTCTTCCCTAAGAGGACCCTCAAAGAACCGTATCACCTCCCTTAATGCTTGATCTAAGCTGACACCTGCTTGAAGGCTGGTGCTGATTGTATCTAAAAAGTCGGGCAAGTCGTGTCTCAGTGCATCCTGGCGCTTCTTGGCCTGATTCCTTACAATAATGATCGGCAAGAAAAATCCGATTATCGGGTTCAATACAAGCGCATATTGAGATAACGGAAGGCCAATGACCAATGCCAAAAAACCTGAAATAAACCCGATTAATAATAATACGATTTTCAATCCTTGGAATTGTTCTACAGACAATTCATACTTGTTTCCGGACTTTCGCAGCCAATCCTTTACATCTTGATTTTCACTGAAGAAGTTAATTCTTTGACCGAGATCCGCAAATTCATCTGCGTATTTAGTGAGCTTCTGAATAAGGCTTCCACTCTTTTTCTTTCTTTTTTTCTTTTCAAATACATCTACATCGGTTACGTCTGAAATATGGTCAATCAGCATCCTCTTTTCCTTTAAATAGGTGAAAACATGACTGATAGCGATGACGAAGGTAATCCAAAATAAAAGAATCGTTAATAGAATGATGGCATCCATAATCTACACCTTTATGTTTGTAATTTTTCGAATAAGGAAGAATGAGAGGACAATTCCTGATAAGAAAAGACCAAGTATGATCATTCCGGGAACGGTTCGCAATGAATCTGTAAATCCATCGATGATGTTATTCATCATCAGGACGATAAAGATCGGCATAACAGGAACAATGATAGAAATATAACGTTGTTCCGATGTCATCGTTTTAATCGTTTGATTCAATATCTTGCGATCTTCCAGTGTGCTTGACATGGAATCCAATGTGGCAGCTAGGTTGCCTCCCGTTTTCTTTTGAATTAAAATCGTCGCAATAAAGAGTTGGAACTCCCTTGATTGATTGCGTTTTTGCATAGATCGAAGTGCAGTCTCGAGGGGGACGCCAAGTTTAAGTTCGTTGGCGATCCTACGGAATTCGTCACCAGCTGGTGACGGCACCTCCCTAGCAGCCATTTCGATTCCCTGATTAATCGTGAGTCCCGATCTCGCCCCGTTGCCCAACAGCCGGCAAATATCGGCAAGCTGATTGTTGAAACGTTCTTCATATTTATTCTTTCGCAAGTAGAATAATAGAAAGTGTGAGGCGATCAAAATCCCCGGAATAATCAGGATGACCAGCTTTATTGGGAGTTTGAAAATATTGAATAAAAGAACAAATAAAACTAGTGCTCCCAGCACATGAATCCCTAAGTATTCTGATGGCAGAAGGTGAAGATTTGAGTTCTGTAGTTTCATTGTCAGGGATTCCGCCATTTTCGACTGATCAAATCTGTCGCCTATGACACTGATTGAGCTTTTCCTCTTTTGCTCCGGGTACCATTCATTGACCTTCTGTTTCCATTCTCGTTTTTGGCTGCGATAGCCAAGAAAGAAGTATAAGCCCCATAGAAAACACAAGATGGCTAAACTATAAAGTATGGATACGGTCAACAGCTGCATGGTTCATCCCCTCCTTTGGCTGAAACAAGGAATCATCGATGTCGACTCCATGAATTCTCAGTCGATTCAAGCATCTTGGACGGATTCCCGTTGGCTTGAACTCCCCTATGACTTCGCCGTTTTTTCCAAGGCCGGTTCTTTCAAAGACGAAAATATCTTGAACTTTTATTTGATTTTCATCATTCACGTACACTTCAGATATGTTCATGATTTTTCTTTTCCCATCGGACAAACGTTCAGCTTGAACGATGAAATCCAATGCGCCGACAATGTATTCACGTATAATATGAGTCGGCAAATCCATCCCGGCCATGACGACCATCCCTTCAATCCGGCTGATGGCATCTGACGGTGAGTTTGCATGGACAGTTGTAATTGATCCTTCATGACCGGTATTCATTGCTTGAAGCATATCAAAGGCCTCGGATCCCCTGACCTCCCCGACAATGATTCTGTCAGGACGCATACGAAGTGCATTCTTTACCAGACTGCGGATGGTTACTTCACCTGATCCTTCCACATTGGCGGGTCTTGCTTCCATTCCAACGACACTGGCCCGGTTAAGGCGCAACTCAGCAGAATCTTCTATTGTAATTACGCGCTCTTTAAGCGGAATCGATTTAGCCATCGCATTGAGGAGGGTTGTTTTCCCGCTCCCCGTCCCACCAGAAACTAAAATATTCATTTTTGACTTGACGATCGCTTCAAGGAATATGGCCATGTCACCTGTAAATGTTCCATAGTCCATCAAGTCTTCCATTTCAAATGGCGTCTTTTTAAACTTTCGGATCGAGATTAATGTCCCATTTAAACTAATGGGGGGGATGACCGCATTTACACGGCTGCCATCGGGCAACCTTGCATCAACCATAGGCGAACTTTCATCAATCCTTCTCCCAAGGGGTGCTACGACACGGTCAATGATATGCCTTACATGCTCCTCGTTCTTAAACGCAACAGCAGATTTTTGTAATTTCCCGTTTTTCTCAATGAACACTTCTGAAGGGCCGTTCACCAATATTTCTGTAATGCTGTCGTCCTGCAGCAAGGGTTCCAACGGACCGAAGCCTACGCTTTCATCTATTAATCTTGAAAGCATGGATTCTTTGTCATGACTTGGGATGACGACCTTTTCTTCTGCCATGAACTGATTTACGAGCCGTTCGATTGACAGTCTTCTTTCTCCCGAGCGAAGACTGGTCAACTCTTCTAAGTTTGTCTCAGTCAACAACCTCGTCTTATAATGCTCAATCAATTCCTCTATATATGGGTTTGCTGATGAAGGGATTCTTTCTTCAAGAAGAATATTCTTTTTCTCCTGCTTCTGATTTCTCTGAAAGAGTGACATCTCCTCACCCCTTTCTATTTAGATCACTCATTTCAACATAGCGGTAACCCATTTTTGAATATCCTTTGCAGGTGCAGTCAACTTCTTTTCCTTAATACCTTTCCTTAACGGCTCACCTTGATTGATGGCTGCCTGAACGCCCTTAATATCCCGTCTAATCTCTGTTGAAATCGGTATATCTACAAATTTCTCAATGTCTTTTTTGGTAAGCTCGTTTTCCCTTCCAGTAAAGTTAATGACCAACTCCATACGATTTTGCGTGTGAACTCCCAGCCTGTTCAGTAAATCTTCGACATGCTTTAGAACTCTTATGGCAGGGGTATCAAGAGTCATAACGTAATAGATATGGTCAGCTTCCTCCAAGGCGGTATATGTCTTCACATCGATAGTGGACGGCAAGTCGATGATGATAAAGTCATAGCTTCGCTTGCACGCCCTTAACAGCCGTATAACAAAATCTTCATCTATTTTTTCAGCCATTTCTGCATCCCGGGGACTTACCAGCACCTCTAATTTGGAATGGGATTCATGCTCAGAAATATTCTTTATATGGTGTTCATTTAATTCATTAATGACTGGAAGAAGGTCGATCAAGGAACGATTGCTTTCAATCCCCAAGTACGTTTCTGAACCGCCGTATTGCAAGTTGAAATCGATATGAATCACTTGGGCGGTAGATTCAAATTTCAATGTCTGGGCAAAGGCTGTACTGAGCAAGGTCTTTCCCGCTCCTCCCTTACCGCTGTAAAATGCGAAAATCTTTCCGTTCCCCCGTTTATAGGTTCCAGAAGAAACCGCTGCTTCCGACCTTGTTTGATGCTGCTGAAACAGCTGATTGATTCGTTCTTCAATAACATCTCTCTCATCGGGGAAGACAATGAAATCCTCGGCTCCCGCTCTGGTTGCTTCCCGCAGCAGATCAAAGTCCTCCTCTGAATGGACATATAGGGAAGATGCATTTGGAAAATCCAGCCCCAGTTCCTTGATTGATTCCACCGGAGATTGATTTTCACCCTGATAGAATAGGACAATAATAGGTTCATATTTTCTTAATTCATTGGCCCATGAATGGTGTGGGATATAGATGACTTCAAAAGAAGGATTAAGAGTTTCCACCAGACTTTGATTCAATTCATTATCTTCTCCTACTAGGAATAGTTGATTTTCCTTGCTCATATGGACCCTCCGTTAACGTTATGTGTCAAATGATTATGGCTTTTTCGTAGTTGTTTTCGCTGGTTGTTTGCTTGTATCTTTAGCTGGCTGCTTTTGTGTCGGCTTCTGTTCTTTTGGCTGCGCTGCTGGTTTTGTTTCCGGCTTTGTTTCGGTCTTTTGTTCTGTTGGTGTTTTTTGTTCAGTTGGTGTTTTTTCTTCCTGATCCTCAGCAGCTGGTCTTGAATCTGATGACTCGGATTTTCCTACGTTTGCTTTGATGACCCGCAGGCTGTCCGCATAGTTCTGCATTTGAATCAAGTCGGGAACTTTGTCCAGCGGAACTTCAACCTGAATCATCTTGCTATTATCTGACACTCGCGCCACTTTAACATCCCGCATAAAAATCTTTGTTTCTTCCTTACCGGAAAAGCGGTCAGAGACGATAAGATCGACACGATCTAGTGAAAATAATTGTTCATCAAAAAACACACGTTCATTTTGAGCCAATGTAATCAATCGATTATTCTCATCGACCACTTCAGATGCGGTCTTTAAGACATTTTTCGTGATGATGTCTCCATTGGCTAAAGGCACTACCGACACTTTATTGACCAAGTCATTAACATCCGTAATATGGTATCCCTTTTTCAAATATTTCTTTGGGATTTCTTCGGTTTTGACATCATCCGGTGTAATGAGGGACCTCGAAGGGATAGTATCCTTGGCAACAAAGATTTTTACACTGGTTCCCAGATTTGTATTTAATGCCTGCACTTTCTTTAACACCAGGAAACCTGCTGTTGCTGCGAGTAATACGGATATCACGATAAAAATGATTGCTTTACGCTTCGACTCTAACATTCCTTGACCTCTCTTCCATTGACTTGGCTTTCATACCGATACGTATATGGCTCAACAAAGTTCCTAAACATGTGTAAAATGGTAATTTTGTAGCATATTTAGGAAAAGTGTTCCATTCATTTCCTATAAATACCTCGATTTCCTAAAAAAGAAACACAATTATTCAAAAAAATGTCACAAACGTCCTTATATGTATTTATCACCTGTTCATTTTTTGGTCAAATTCACTCAGATCTTTGTCGAAACGTGTCTGTTATTTTCTTACTATTTTTACTCTCATTTCAAGATAATTTACAGGTAAATGGTATGAGTAACTGGAGCTGATTATTGGTGATAAAAGTATGATAGCTTGTCATTTAACATGGATATTTATTACAAATATTAAATTTTATAGGTATTTAGGAGGTATTTTGAAGCAGAATTCGTTTTATACGTTAAAGTGAAAAAATGTTGATAGACCGGGATGCGCGAGGGGGTATTTGTGTGGTTTGGATGGGGATTACTTGGTTTGACTGAGTGCTCATTCGAGAAAAGAAACTCACATAGAGCATACTCCCCGCCTTTTGCGAGCGAAAAGTCAATTTTACGAGCGTAATTCAGGATTTGCGAGCGAATTTTCAAAAATACGATCGATTTCCCATTTAAAAGGAAAAACAGTCCCCTTTGTGGAACTTATTGAACAAGGGGGAATCAAATATGATCTATAGAAGAATTACTTATAAAGTTAACCCGGAAACGCTGGAGGAGTTTAACCATTTCTTTCATTCCTATATTTATCCCAATTACTTGAGCCACGGTGCAAAATTAATCGGGCGTTGGGTGAATGATAATAGAGATGAGGTCATGGAAGTCTGGAATTATCACAGCATGGAGCATTACGAGCAAGTTGAAACACTCATCAGAAATAGTGAACTCAACAAATTAGCAAATGAGAAAAGTGTAGAAGCAGGAGACCTTTACATCGACAGAAATGAAGATTTCTTATCCTCAACGGCAACCTATCACGTCCCAAGACATATCCTATCAGTCAGCGGATATATCACAAATGATGCAGGCGACGTATTACTGGTCAGGAATTTCCACCGTTCAGATACAATGGAAATGCCCGGTGGCCAAGTTGAAGAAGGCGAAACGTTGGAAGAGGCTGTTCATCGGGAGATTTTCGAGGAAACCGGAGTCAAAGTTCATCTCCTCGGTATCACTGGCATTTATCAAAACATGACAGCCGGGGTAACCGGTGTTGTATTTAGAGGAACGTATACATCTGGTGAACCAAGACCAGCTGAAAATGAAACGTCGGAAGTGTCATTTACTGAATTAACTAGAGAAAATATTCATCAATATATTACAAGAGAGCAATTTAGAAGCCGGACCCTCGATGCCATGGAAGCCAATTATTTACCCTATGAGACATTCAAGGTTAAGCCATACGAACTTCTTAGCAGATACGAGGCCAAGAAAGAATATTGCTAAATAATAAAAGGGAGTGCAAAGGACAAATCGTCCTACACGCACTCCCTTTTCATTGCTCAAAACAACCTTAATAGATCCCTGAATTCATCGATTACATAATCATACTTCTCAACTTCTCCAAATCCGTACCGTGCATAAACGAATGGGATGCCAGCAGATTCCGACGCTTTGCGGTCCCCTTCCGTGTCGCCTACATAAACGGGGCTCTCCAAATGGTTTCTTTCCATGATCAATTTGATATTTTCCCCTTTGGACAACCCCGTGCGGCCGGGATTTTCAAAGTCTAAAAATAACGGATCTAATTTGTGATAGTCATAAAAGGATTCGATATATCCCGCTTGGCAGTTGCTGACGATGAATAGTTTATATTTTTTGGACAGTGCGTTGAGCACCTCTTCCACATTTTCATAAACGCTCCCGCCAGATTTTTTCAAATAATCGCATTCACTATCACAGCATTCCTGCAGGAACACTTCCCGTTCCTCTGCCGATAGTGAGGGAAATAGGATCTCTCCAATCTCTTTCATCTGAAGTCCCATTGTCTGTTTGAAATCTTCCGCTGTTAACGGTTGATTCAATTTTTCATGCTGCTCAATCTTTTCATTCCATGCTTCTAAAACGGTTTCCCGCGAGTCCCACAACGTTCCATCTAAATCAAAAATGATGCTGTCCATAAAAAATCTCCTCATTATATACATTTAGGTTTCCATTAAGATGATATAAAATAATTCAGTTGCCCTTTTTCCATTTTACAGGAAGGCTGCAGCCAAATACCAGTAAATCACAGGTTCCGTTCTATTGCTTTCTAAGCCTGCTTCTGAAGCTGAACACACAAATCGCGATAGGCTTCTGATTCCTGGATCATCCCTTTTTCCCGATAGATCTTGGATACCCATTGGACTGGATGGGGATCAGCGGGTTCGAGCTCCATTTCCCAGCTAAAGCACTCGAGGGCTTTATCCAGCTGCTTAAATTCGTAATACATTTTTCCAAGCGTTTGCATTTGGTCTAAGTCGTCGCTGATCTGATGCATCGTATCGATTGTTTTAAAGATCCGCGGCATTTCATTATTTTCTTTCAAAGGCTTGAGCCATTCTTTCATATAAACCAAATCATTTGTCTTTAATAAGGTGATGACGAATTTATTCAGAAGCTGCTCGGATTTTTCCGGGTGTAAATGAATGACCGATTTCAGCAGGGTTTGAAGTGTCTCGGGCTGTATTGAATGTGTTTCTGGATCCATCTGTTCCAACACGTCGCCCAGCAGTTGAACTTGGGAGCTATCAAGGGTGAATTCATGGTTATTGACCATTCGGAAAACTCCATCGATATGATGACTTTGTAAATATCTTTTGAATAAATCCTTTTGTAAAGGAAGATAGGAAGGTATTTGAAAGGATAATTTTTCTAAAATATCTATCGTTTCATTTTCGGTAAAATGCTGTTGAAGCAGATTAATGAGGTTGCTGTAATGGTCAGCAGAAGGAATTGAGGTAAGCTTGTAAATATATAGAGCAGTCAGTTCAATCCATCGGGATTCTTTTTCTAAAATGGCGGCAAGCTGCTCAAAGTATGGATCAACATCTTTCTGGGAAAATAACATGTTTTCTGCAGCAAGCTGGTCTTTAGCCATTAGATTCTCTGGCTTTTCATTGTAGAGATTGGCAAATTTATTGAACATGATGTTATGGGCAAGCTCTTTTACCAAACTATGTTTCGGTGCAAAATTCATTAAAATACGGACGATTTGGTAGCCGAGATACATCTGCCCGTTTCGGCGATATGTATAATAAATTGATTTCAGTTCTTCAAATAGTTGTTTTTTAGGAATGACGGATTCAAAAAATGTGAGAATGAAGGCTTTTTCCTGCGGAGTATACAGTGTATCTAATTTTCTCAGTAATGGTTGAAAACTGTTGATCTGGCAGGGGTGATTGGAAGTAATCAATGAATGGATGAGCGGATGAGGTGATTGGATAACGATGCCTTTTTTATAAGCCTGTTCAATGTAGGAAAGACGGGCAACTCTTTTCGCTTTTTTCGCAGTGAGAAAACGGGATTTATAGAAGAACAAATAGTACAATTCATTGTCCCCGCTTATCGCTTCAATGATCTCCCCTTGCAAATAAAATGCGGCGTTTTGAGGCTGCAGCTGAATCTCTTTGTGATGATCATACAATTTAATCTGATCTTCCATCATATCCAAACCCCTTTATTAGAGTATTTATTAACTCCTACTATAACATAGTTTGGATGTGGAAGCGTGGGGGCGGTTCTTAGGCTTCCGAAGTTAATGGGAAGCATGCGAACCGTTCCCCATGCTTTATATTTTTCTTCGCACCCCTATATATGGCTGCTCAATCACCTTTATCTCTTCATTGTTCGTATGAAAAATATATAATTCTCGATTCTGGTTCTCCATATGAAGTTTTTTGTAGACTTTCCATGCAGCATTTCCATTTTCAAAATCATCGATAACCGCCATTTCCTCTATGAATTTTTCTTTTCCTTTTGTTTGTGATTGCAGTGCTTCTACTAATACACAACGTTCCGGAAAGAGCTTGCGTACTTCAGACCATTTCATAGATTAGTCCCTCCGCATAAGGATAGTGGTTTGAATCATTATATCATTGATTGAAATTATCTTTTGATGGAGTTTGGATTAAAGATTTATGAGTGGACAAGTATAGTGGATTAGAATTTGAGGTATTCCGCAGAAGATTAATAAGTTTATCCAAATAACACTTTTACACTTCCTTCTTCTTTTGCTGTGACTAAACAATTTTGCAAGAAATCCGAAATTTGCTTTTTATCCCACTCTTCGAATTCATCTTCTGCCTTTGTATCCTCTTTTTTATAATATTGATGATAAGCTTTTAAGGCATTTTCAATTTGCACGATAGAAAACTTAGATCCACCTCCTGATCCACTGGCTCCCGCATGATAATCAAGTGCATCTAAAAAACTGTACAATAAAGAAGCATTATAATTGCCCATACTAAAACGTGCGTAGGCAATTTCCTTCCCTGAATGATTGTAGCCCGAAATATCGTGACCCATTAATTGTCCTCCTTCATATACAAATAAAATAGCCTGTCTGAAAATATTAAACTAATCTATTCTTTACAAGGCATATCACCTCCTAAAAAATATGTTATTGATTTTAAAGGGAAAATGAATGTTAAAGAGTTGCGAGAGAATCCTGAGGGAAAGGCCATTTGAAGGTAGCCTATCATATCTTGCAGCAAGGGAGAATACTAATTGTTAGAGGAAAATAGAGGTTGTCTAAATACATAATTTCATGCTCCGCTATGATTGTCAATATTTCTCACTAAAGTAATTATAATATTCAGACTAAAAAAACCGATCGGAATGTATCTTTGTATTACCATAGTTAAGAGGAAGCAGCAGAAACGTCCCGCTGCTTCCCATAGTATCGTTTATCGCAAATCTACAAGTCTAGCACCTGAAAAAGAATTAACTCCGCTTCCTGGTACTGAAGCTAAAATGCTTCCAGCGACGGAACTTTGCACAAAAACTTCTACAGTATCATCCGCTTCCAGCTTTAAGATGGCGGTGACTGCGACTGCATTGGCATATGGGACTCCTGTGCCCCAGAAATCATTGTCTGCAGCTTCAAACGGCTGGCCATTTATTCTGAATTCCACTCTGGCTCTGTAATTTTCATTAAAACTTTCAGGTTGAAATCCAACAGTTGTCGTAATTAAATAGACTCCGTCATTACGCGGCTCAAAGACGGACGGACAAGGCTCGTATTCATGGCCAAGATCGAACTCTTCCCTATCAAAATACACTTTTACCGTTTGATTGGCCTCTACAGGCTGGGCTTTAGTATTGATTGCCCGAAAAGCGGACTCCCTTCTGTTTTTATGCTTGCCATCTTTCCGATGCTTTTTCACATCCGGACATTCGATGCACTTGCCTTCATTATCATAGTCTAGATACATACTCTATTCACCTCCCTATCAACTCGATAGGCTCCTCTTAAAAAAGAAACCTCCACATTCATACTATGTAGATGTCAGACAAGAGACAGGGAGGTTGTCCATCCTCTTGCAAAAACCCTTCATACGTCTAATAGTAATAGAAAACCCTCCAGACCAAAAATGTCCAGAGGGTACTTATTTCCGCTGTATCTCACTATTATGCCAATAGGAGTTACAACAGCTTCTTCAACCCGCGCTTCGCTTCCATGCACGCCGCCAGCTCTTTATCAATGCGGTTATATTCTTCCGTATCCTTCACCAAGAAGCTGATTTTCCCCAGCAGCTCTGTCATTTTTGTTTCAACCAGAGCCAGTTCTTCGAGGACATTTCGTTCTTCTTGTGAATGCACGTTCTTTTTTCGTTCTTCATATTCTTTCAATCCTATTTCAAAAGGCTGGATCTTTCCGTCTTCAATGACCAGCAATTTATTACACAGCTTTTCAATCAAGTAGCGGTCATGCGACACGATGATCAGGGTTCCGGTAAACGTACTCAGCGTTCTCTCCAGCTCTTCCCTGCTCGGCAAATCCAGATGGTTCGTCGGTTCATCTAAAATCAACAAGTCATATTCCATCAGGATCATCTGAATGAGCTTGATCCTGGTCCGCTCTCCAAGACTTAACTGAGAAATCGGCTTCTCCAGAATTTCCTGCCCGATCCCCATAGTAGAAATGAGGGTTCTCGCTTTCGTCTGCAGCTGCTTCTCTGTCAGATCCAAGTACTCTAGCGGCGTCTTTTCGCTAGGAAGGTCGCTCACATCCTGTGATAGGTAAGCGCATTTCGTCGATTCACTGATCCATAGTTCCCCGCCCGTAAGCACCTCTTTTTGAAGCAGGATATTAATGAATGTCGTTTTCCCTGCTCCATTCGGTCCAAGCAAGCCGATCCGTTCCCCATGCTTCACGTAAAAATTGCTTTTATCAAACAGCACCCGGCTGCCGAACTCTTTTTTGATTCCTTTTGCTTCCAAAATCCGCTTGCCCCGCTTGATGTCTGATTCAAATTGAAACGTAACGGATTTCTCTTCTTTCGGCTTCTTCACTTCATTCTTCGATAATTCCAGGTTCAGCCGTTTCATCTTCGACTTTACCTGGTTGTCGGTTTTCTTGGCTTTTGCCCGCTCGAATTCACGCAGTCCCATCTGGCGGTTTTCCGAATCTGACCCGCCTTTCCCCGCTTCGCGATGGGCTTTCGCTGACCATTCTTTTAAATTGGTGATCTGCTTTTCGATCATCTCTACCTTCCGCTGCTGTTTTTCATAATCCCGCTTATTCTGTTCATACCTTCTATGCTTCTCCTGTTGATAAGCGGAGTAATTCCCGTCGTATATCGTAAGCTCCCCATCTTCCAGCTCAAATATTTTCGAGACGGTTTCATCTAAAAAGTAGCGGTCATGAGAAATGATGATGGCAGCACCCGTGTAGCTACTCACCTCATCAATCAGCCAACCCACCCCCTGCATATCCATATGGTTGGTCGGTTCATCCAGGATCAAGAACTCCGGCGAATTCGCCCAGATTTTCGCAAGGGACAACTTCAGCTTTTCTCCCCCGCTCAAATGCCCAAACTCCTCTTGATCCAAACGATCCTTCGCGAGACCAAGCAGCTTGCTGGTCTCCATTAACTTTTCCCCATCATTCAACAGTTCAGAATCAATCGACAAGGAATAGTCTGTCGACTGCGGCAGGTAGCCGATCCTCAAGTTTGCCGGCCACATCGTCACGGATCCTTTGTCAGGCTTCATCATGTCCATAAGAATCTTCACAAACGTTGACTTCCCAGCACCATTCCAGCCGACAAGGCCGATCTTCTCCCCTTTTCGTATATCAAAATGAACATCCCGCAGGATCTCACGTTCTCCAAAACTTTTCTGTAATCCTTTTCCTTGTATGACCATTGTCATAACTATCACCTCTGTTTACGTTCTTTTTGAGAGGTTTTTTCAAAATAAAAAGCCTCTCCAAGAACCCTGGAGAGGCTAGCATCTATATCCATCACAAATAAACTTGCATACGTTTAATTCCATACAAATACATGCACAAAAAAACTCTGTGTGTATTTGTAAGGCAAACGGCAAAGGCTCTTATGGACAGACTAATCCTATTTCTCCAGGTTCTCATTTTCATATTCATATGAGTGTTATCCCTTCCAAAATAAGATTAATTCCACATTCGCTCAGTACCATTCCTTTTCTAGATTTTGAAACTTTCATCATTAGTATATTTTTACATGGATGAGAATGTCAATGTTTTTTCTGAATTTAATTATTCGCTGCTGAAGAAGCTGCGGCCTGGTCGGCCTTCACACAATCAATCGCCACAACCAACGCAATAAGGATGGTCTCCATCTCATCTTTCATAACTTGGACCCTGTAGCTGTCTCCCCAAGTGAACCATTCCTTGCTCACCTGCCCGATCACTTCCCCATTCTGCAAGACTTGAAAATCCATATCCAGCCAGTTGCCCTTAACTTCAATTCCCGCCGCATCAATCGTATAGCGTGCTTTCAAGAACGAAAACTCTTTCTTAATGGTCAACACTTCCTGCCCATTTACCTCCACAAAAAACTTCGGCAAAAAGCTCATGACCTTTTTCGTGACAAGTGCAACCTCTTCTCCTGCTGTATTCATAACGGAGAACGTCTTCGGGATTTTTAAAAAGCTTCCTTCAACATAATAAGCATCATTCTCCTCCTGATCCTTGACCGTAAACTTACTGTTCAAACTGAACACCTTTTGCTTAATATAAAGCTGTTTCATACAGCACCCCTCTCCCACAATAAAAGAATATTCAATTAATTACAGTTTAACACACGGGACATGGGGACAGGTTTACTGTCCCATTTCCACTGGCAGCAAGCAGCCATTCTCGAATATCCCACCTTCATAGAAAAAGCCCTGCACCACCAAAGTGATACAGGACTTGAACGTATTATTTCAAAATGTGGTTTTTATATTCGGAAGCACCGGAACCGTCCCCCTGCTTCCCCACTTTTTAGTTTTCATGATGTTCACTGTTGATTCTGCACACTCTGCCTATCGCTATTAAATTGGGAAATACTCCGACATCAATTGTGCGGATTACTTTATTGGTGAATGTGTCGATTACTGAGACGTTGTTATCAAAGTTGTTCGGGACATATGCTTTTAATCCATTAGCGGTAAAGGCGACATCGCTCGGTGAGTCTCCTACATTTTTCACAATGACATCGACGACTGTATTATAGGTAGGAGATGTGGGGGCTGCGTCTATGACGTAAATTTCATCAGATTCTTCATTGGTAACATAAGCTCTTATCCCATATGGAGTATTTCCGATTCCAACACCTGTAGGAGCCCTGCCTACCGCAATCGTCGTCACCTTATTCGTTCCTGTATCAATCGCGGACACTGTATTACTAAATTCATTTGTTACATAAGCCGTGCTCCGGTCTGGGGTGAGCGCTACATCCACCGGTCCATCCCCTACAGAGATCGTAAAAATGACTTTATTATAAAACTTCGAATTCGGATTGGCATTTATGACGGAAACCGTGTCGTCATAAAAATTCGCAACATAATCCCTTGTTCCGAAAGGGGTGTTGCCCACTGCTTGGCCTAAAGGAAAGTGTCTAACAGGTATAACATCCGTGACTACATTACTGGTAAGATCAATAACAGACACTGTATTCTCTCGAAAATTAGACACATAAGCCCTCGTAGCGTCAGGAGTAATTACGATAGTTACCGGACCATTTCCAACTGAATCGATCGTATCAACCACTTTACCAGCTGCCGTATCAATCACCGATACCGAGTTGTCTTCCCGATTAGCTACATAAACTCTTCTGCCATTAGGTGTAATCGCCACCCCGGTTGGCCGACTCCCTACTTTAATCGTATCGACTACACGATCCGTTTCCGTATCAATGACCGATACCGTATTACCTGGACAGTCATCCGTCCCCGAATTAGTTACATAAGCAAGCTCCCGGCATACATGTCTCATCCTATCCTTATCGCTTCCATGACTGCCTTCATTTTGACTCAAATCCCGCAGTCGTTTAGAACTATTATGAATTCCTCTCATTCTAATTCACCTCCTAACATACTATCCTATGAAAATCCGCGGGACATGGGGACAGGTTTACTGTCCCAATTTCACTGATAACAATAAGCAAATCACGGAGTTTTACCATAATAGAAAAAGCCCTGGACCACCGAAGTGATTCAGGACTTTAGGATTTTAATATCTATATTAGAAAACACCAAAACCGCAACGCCGCTCCCTCGAACGCTAAATCACGATCTGCTTCTTCGCCTCGGCAGCCGCCCGCTCGATGGCGTCCACCCACTCTCCTGCTTTATTCACTACATAGCGCACCTCATGCCCCTCGTGTGTGGTCACTTTCAATCCATTATTGATCAGTGGAAGCCCCAGCAGCCTAGAGCGTTCACGCTCCACTTTCGAAATATCCGTCAATGGAAGATACGTCTCCTCTCTCTGGAAGTTAATAGCATGTGGCTTATGGTGAAGCATTTCTGAACTCAGGTACAGCTTGCCGCCAACGCCCTCTTTGCCTTTCCACATGTTGGCCAAACCTTCGCGAATGTAATGCTTTTCTGTCATTCATCATCTTCCTTTCGTATTTAAATTACTATTCTTCGATCTCCGATGCCTTTACAAGAATTCAAGTCTCTCGAATGAAGCTAACACTACACAATACCCAAAAATACCCAACTTAAAATGCTTATTTCATAAAAAAAATGCCCCCTGTACAATACAGGAAGCATCTCTTACCTACGTGAGAAAAGTTAATTATTGATAAAGCTTTCTCCCAGATTTTAAATTAATGGAACCTTTGTTGACTAAGACAAAGTAGGATAAAAAGGCCATGAAGCTTGCTGAGAACATAACAATTCCCATTGGGATCGCTGTATATTCTCCTGCTATTCCGACTAATGGGGATGTCAGGGAACCTAGCAGAAATGGCAGCACGCCCAATAACGCTGATGCACTTCCGGCCATATGGCCCTTGGTTTCAATTGCCAAGGAAAAGGATGATGTCCCGATAATGCTAATGGACATAACCACAAAGAAAATGGGAATCGCAACAGCTATTAAAGGTGCTTTTACGATCAGCGCAAAAAGCAGCACCAATGCAGCTGTATTAGAAAGAAGCAGACCGATCTTCAAGAACGTTTTTTCAGTAAAAATCGCAAAGCGGCCAACAAGCTGTGTACCAATGATCAACCCGATGCCATTGACTCCAAATAGGAAACTAAAAGTTTGAGGCGAAACGCCATATATATTCTGATAAACAAAGGAAATTCCAGATACATATGCAAAAATACCCGCAACAGTAAAAGCCTGTGTAAATGCGTATCCTGCAAATTCACGATCCTTCAGCAAAGAGCCAAAGTTACCAAGTACTTGTTTAAAATTGCTTGGAATCCGTCTCTCAGCAGGCAGCGTCTCCTCCAGTTTCATTGTAACCGTCAACGTGAGAATCAGTCCAATGCAAGCCAGGACAATAAAAACACCTTTCCAATTGGCAAACGTAAGAATAAAGCCACCTGAAATCGGTGCGACAATCGGACCGAGATTCCCGATCAACATCAATGATGCAAAAAACTTCGTGAGTTCCCTTCCGCTATAAAGATCGCGCACAACGGCTCTGGAAATAACCAATCCTCCCGCTGCCGCAAACCCTTGAATAAAACGGGCTGCAATCAATGTGTAAATATTCGGTGCTGCAGCACATGCTAACGAAGACAGCAAATACAAGCTAAGAAAAATAATAAGAGGCTTTCGACGGCCCGTTATATCACTCAACGGCCCAATCAGCAATTGCCCCAATCCCAACCCTAGCAAGCAAGTAGTCAAGCTGACCTGCACCAGAGAAGCATGCGTATGGAAATCATTCACAATCGTTGGAAACGAAGGCAAATAAGTATCTATCGTAAAAGGACCAATAAGCGAAAGCGACCCTAATAAAAGAGCAAGCTGCAACCGCTTGGACTTTGATAAAGTATTCAAATCTATATTCCCCCATCTAGTTGTATAATAAAATCACACTTTACTAAGTGTATAACTTTAAACCTAAACTTTCACTAAAAAAGTTTTGGGACATGGGGACAGGTTTAGTGTCCCGTTTCACCTGGGGAAGCAGCAGGACCGTCCCTCCGCTTCCAAAACAAAAAATCCCCGAACAAAAAAGTCCAGAGGGATTTCAAAAGTGTATGGCCTAAAGCTACTATGACAGGTTCTCGTATGACCCAAGCAGTTGGAAAAGTCTGTAGATATAATCCATACATATTTCATACTACCTATAGGTAATAATTAACCAATCATAATAAGGATTCCATCAAAGAAAACCGCTATAGGGAAAATAATAAACATCCAGTTGCAAATTTGAAAAAATCTCAACAAAGGAATTAGATTTTCCCCCTCTAACTTTCTAATGTATATAAGAGACATCAAACCAATTATAGGTGTAAAGAAACCCGCTACTCCGTAATTTGGATCAGAGGCATCGATTAATTCTTCAATAAGAAATGCTGAGAATAGTAGATTGATAACGAATAATAACAGTGGAATCAGTATATTCTTCTTTTTCATTGTAATATCAAACAATTAAACGACCTCCATACTATCACTTTAATTAACCTTCGTCGTATTATAATTATTTTTATTGCGCACAAAGAGAGAAGTAAACAGCTGCCTTGAGATGATGTATGCAAATGCACCGATTGGAACGGCATACAAGTCCAGCCACAAGCTACCCTGATATTGTTCTGGATGTTTAAACAGCTGTGGCGTTTGAATTCCGCCAACTATCAATGACGGCACCAAAAAGAAAAGCCAAGGATTTAACACCCATTTCACCTGTACCAGACTGGAAATGGCTTCATACAAAACCTCACCTAGCCCGGCGATAAGGGTCACTATGAACATGCCCATCAACACACTGTATGCTGGTAAATGATTATCAAATTCCGGGTGGTAGTATTCCATAGAAGAATAGGAAACAAGGCATAAAAACGCTGTAACCAAAATAACACTCCACACAAATCGAATCGGCTTATAATAGGGAAAAAGTGTCCTCTTTAACTCCCGATTCAATTTATCTTGATTACCAAAGGATTTAATTGCGTACCGGATCGCTTTTTCTTCAGAATATCCTTTAATTATAAGTTCTTTGACATGGTCCTGAAGGTGTATATAAATCTCTTCCCTTAATTCCTTCTGTTGATCATCCGGCAAATCCAAGGTGATTTCATTTACATACTTCTCGATTATCTCCTTCACGATAATCCCTCCACTGTATTTTCAATTAACTTATTGATTTGTTTCCAGTTCTGCAGCTTTTCCTCCAAAACAGTACGCCCGGTTTTGGTAATAGAGTAATATTTCCTCCGGCCGCCATCCGACCCCTGACTCCAATACGATGTCACACATTCTTTTTTCTCCAACCTTTTTAAAGCAGGGTACAGTGTTCCCTCATTCATATGGTAGGCGTCATCACTTAATACCCGTAATTTTTTTGTCATTTCATAACCATAACAATCCGCTTCCGCTAATAATGAAAGCAATAATATTTCAATACTGCCCTTCAGCAGTTCCCTGTCCATAGAAATACCTCCATTTATTTACATTAACATTGTAAAACAATTTACATCGTATAACAATGCTCTTTCAATAGAAAAAACAAATTTTACCATTAAACACAATCACTATCATTTCAAACAAAACAACATTGAAATAAAATTCATCAAATGAAAGGACAATTCAATTTGAGTAAGTTCTTTTAAAAAGAAAAAGGCTCCCCAAAAGTTAAATTAACTAATGAGGAGCCTTTTTACTTTATGTTAGCAATTTGTCAGCAAATCACTTCAAAACCCTTCTTTATCATCCCAAAACCAAAAACCCCCCCGAACCAATAAGGTCCAGAGGGATTTTTCAAAAAGGTGTGGGCAATGATTACATCATTCCGCCCATTCCACCCATACCGCCCATGCCGCTCATGTCTGGCATGCCGCCGTTTTCTTCAGGGATGTCTGCTACTACTGCTTCAGTAGTTAGGAACATCGCTGCTACGGATGCTGCGTTTTGAAGAGCGTAACGCGTTACTTTTGTTGGGTCAACGATACCGGATTCGATCATGTTTACCCATTCGCCAGTTGCTGCGTTGAAACCTACGCCGATTTCTTCGCGTTTTAGACGGTCTACTACGATAGAACCTTCTAAGCCAGCGTTGTGGGAGATTTGACGGATTGGCTCTTCCAATGCGCGAAGAACGATGTTCACACCAGTTGCAACGTCGCCTTCTGCTTCGATAGCAGCCACTTTATTGTATACGTTCACTAGAGCTGTACCACCACCGGATACGATTCCTTCTTCTACTGCTGCGCGAGTAGAGTTCAAGGCGTCTTCGATGCGTAGTTTGCGCTCTTTCAATTCTGTTTCAGTTGCTGCACCGACTTTAACCACTGCAACACCGCCAGCTAGCTTAGCAAGGCGCTCTTGTAGTTTTTCACGGTCAAATTCAGAAGAAGTTTCTTCTAATTGAGCACGGATTTGGTTAACGCGGGCTGCGATTTTTTCAGATTCGCCTGAACCTTCAACAACCGTTGTGTTTTCTTTCGAAACAACAACCTTCGCTGCACGGCCCAATTGAGTAATGTTTGCAGATTTAAGATCCAAGCCAAGATCTTCAGTGATGACTTCACCGCCAGTAAGGACGGCAAGGTCTTCAAGCATTGCTTTACGGCGATCGCCGAAGCCAGGAGCTTTAACAGCTACTGCATTGAATGTTCCGCGAAGTTTGTTCACTACTAATGTAGCAAGTGCTTCACCTTCAACATCTTCTGCTACAAGCAATAGTGGCTTGCCTTGCTGTACCACTTGCTCAAGGACAGGAAGGATTTCCTGGATGCTTGTGATTTTCTTGTCAGTGATCAAGATGTATGGATTTTCAAGGACTGCTTCCATTTTGTCGGAATCAGTAACCATGTATGGAGATGCATATCCACGGTCGAACTGCATACCTTCCACTACATCAAGCTCAGTAGAGAATCCTTTAGATTCTTCAATTGTGATAACGCCGTCGTTTCCAACGCGCTCCATTGCTTCTGCAATCAATTGGCCAACTTCTTCGTCAGCTGCAGAGATTGCTGCAACCTGTGCGATGGAAGCTTTGCCTTCGATTGGCTTAGAGATCGCTTTAAGTTCTTCGATAGCAGTCTGAACCGCTTTTTCGATTCCTTTGCGAAGTCCGACTGGGTTTGCACCGGCTGTTACGTTTTTAAGGCCTTCACGGATCATTGCTTGTGCAAGAACCGTTGCGGTTGTTGTACCGTCGCCGGCAACATCGTTTGTTTTGCTTGCTACTTCAGCTACAAGCTTTGCACCCATGTTCTCGAATGCATCTTCAAGTTCGATTTCTTTCGCGATTGTTACACCGTCGTTGGTGATCAACGGGGAACCGTATTTTTTCTCAAGTACGACGTTGCGTCCTTTTGGTCCAAGCGTTACTTTTACTGCGTTTGCTAATTTATCTACACCGCGAAGCATGGAACGGCGTGCTTCTTCGCTGAATTTAATTTCCTTAGCCATTATGAAACAACCTCCTCAAATTTTATCGATGAATGTTGAATTGGATTATTTGCCTACTACTGCTAAAATATCGCTTTCGCGAAGGATTAAATATTCAGTTCCTTGGTATTTCACTTCTGTACCAGCATACTTAGAGAAGATGATGCGGTCTTCTACAGCTACTTCAAGAGCCACGCGCTCTCCGCTTTCTAATACACGACCTGTACCGACAGCAACGATTTTACCTTCTTGCGGCTTTTCTTTTGCTGAGTCTGGCAGCACGATTCCGCTAGCCGTTTTTTCCTCTGACTCTACTAGTTCGATAATGACGCGGTCACCTAGTGGTTTTAACAAGTGAAACAACCTCCTCAGAAATAATATGTAATTGGTTATTTATTAGCACTCTTACTCATTGAGTGCTAACACAATTATTATATTAAATAACTCATGCCTATTTTGCAAGCAGGAACCTACAATTTTTTTCGAAAAAAATCCTCCAAATTTCGCGGGCCCCGCCTCTATTTGACACACCTTGATAATATATGCTTATCCAATGGGTTTATTCTAATGAAATCGATGAATGGTTCAAATTTGAACATGCAGGGGATAACTAGTAGAATGGACAGTGATTTCACTTTATTCGGAGAGGAAGTCAGGCACTGTGAAAAAAGAGTATGGCTATATACTGATTGCCTACATAATCATGCAGCTATCCAGCCTGATCGGATATCCGCTTGTCAATAAAATCGGCACCTCGGTATTTGATGTAAATGAGAACCGGATGGAGTCATTGACTACTGTCATTTGGATTGTTTTTAGCTTCACCGCTGCTCTTCTTTATGTACTGTTCGTATTGCGAAAAACCGAAAGACATACCAAAATAGACAAAGCTGAACCGCTTTCCATTGGAGCTTCTATCCTTTGGGCAATAGGCGGGGTCTTCCTTGCGTTCATTGCCCAGTCTGTCGCCATTAATATAGAAGCGATGCTCGGGATCAAAATCGGTTCAAAAAATACAGAAACGATTATTAACATTATTGAAGCCGCTCCGATCGTCATCTTCGTCAGTTCGGTAGTCGGACCTATATTGGAAGAGATTGTTTTTAGAAAAATTATCTTTGGAAGTCTGTACGAAAGATTTTCGTTCTTTCCATCCGCACTCATCAGTTCTTTAATATTTGGAATCGCTCATTTTGAGCCTATCCATATCATTTTATATACGGCCATGGGCTTTACGTTTGCCTTCTTATATATCCGTACAAAGAGGATCATCGTTCCGATCGTGGCCCATGTCACGATGAATACCATCGTCGTGGTTGCCCAGTCTGTCTTTAAAGATGATATCGAGAGAATGATGAACGAAGCAGATAAGATCCAAGGATTCATTGGAGGATTTTTCACATGAGGCCGTCACCATTATTTTCAGGATTTTTCTACTGCGTTTTAGGCGTGTTCTTCACGATCTTCGCCATCCAAAATGTCAACGACCACGGCTGGGGATTCTTTGCATTCATCCTCGTGTTCCTGGCAACCCTTGATTTTGGATCCGGAATCCGGATGATCATGCTGCATTTTCGGATTAAACGCAAACTGAATCACAGCAAAAAGAAATAGACCTTCCGCAATGGGAGGTCTATTTTTTATTCTTCTTCACTTGATTCTTCCTGCTCCAGAAGCTTCTCTGCCTCAAGCGATTTGCGGTATCCGATTCTCGCAATGGCGATGCTGATTTCATATAAAATCAACAGCGGAACCGTCACCATCATATGGGACACGATATCCGGAGGCGTAATGATCGCCGCAATGACGAGAAGGACAAAGTAAGCATACTTCCTGATTTTCCCGAGGAACATCGGCGTGACAATTCCGAGCCTTGTCAGGAACAGCATGACAACCGGCAGCTGGAAAAGGAAGCCGAACGGCACGGTAATCTGGAATAGGAATTGGAAGTATTCGTTGATTCCGATGACCTGCTGGATCTCCATATCCCCTGACAAATTCATCATGAACTTGATGATGTTCGGGAAAAGGATGAAGTAGGAAAACGCCAGCCCTCCCAAGAACAGGATGACGGAAAACGGTATGTAGCTGAGTGTCACTTTACGTTCCCGTTCATACAACCCCGGGCTGATAAACGCCCATAATTGATAAAGGATCACAGGAGACGTCAGGATCACCGCTAAGAAAAAAATCATTTCCATATATACTTTGAATGGATCTGTTATGCGAAAAGCGTTCATCGTCAGCTGGCTTGCTTCATCCGCATGCTGCAGAAAACGGATCAGCGGCTGGGAAATGAAGAAGCTTGCCACGATAGCAACGAAGAAGAAAACGACTACAATGATGAGCCGTTTTCTCAATTCGCCTATATGTTCAAAAATCGTCATATCTCTTTGGTTCATTGCCAAATCATCCTATCATTGCTTTGAGCTGTCTTTTTTAACATCTTCATCGTCGTCAGCCAAGCCTTTTGTTGCGTTTTTGAATTCGCGCAATGTATTTCCAGCAGCTTTTCCAAGTTCAGGCAACTTCTTCGGCCCAAAAATGAGCAATGCTACAAATACGATAACAATCATACTACCTACACCTACCATTGCGCACACCTCCCTTTTATTAACATCATAACGGAAATAATTTGTAATGGCTATTCCGTTTTACTTTCTTCCTGTGACAAATCTGTTTCATCCATTGGATAATGCTTCAGGAAATAAACCAATGACTGCAGCTCCACCGCGAGATCAATGTGATGGACCCGGATGGAGTTCGGGACATTCAGCCTTGCCGGGGTGAAATTCAAAATCCCCTTCACATTGGCCTGGACAAGATGATCCGTGATGCTCTGAGCCACTTGCGCCGGTACCGTCAGGATCGCAACGGTAATCCCGGAATCGGCAAGCTTCTCTTCTAAATTCTTCAAACTGTAGATGGGGACCTCCCCAATGGAAGAACCGATTTTTTCATCATCGATATCAAAAGCCATCTCGATCTTGGTATTGTTATTTTTAAGAAAGTTATAATGAAGAAATGCGGTTCCTAAATTACCGACACCGATCAGCGCAACCTTGGTCAATTCATCCTGATCAAGGGTTTTGCTGAAAAACGAGAGCAAGTAATTCACATTATAGCCATATCCCTTTTTACCCAACGCTCCAAAGTAGGAAAAATCCCGGCGGATCGTTGCGGAATCCACTTTGACCGCTTCGCTCAGTTCAGCAGAGGACACCCTCTGTTTCCCCGAAGAATGCAAGTTTTTCAAAAAACGATAATATAATGGCAAACGCTTTGCTGTTGCTTGTGGTATTTTAGTTAACTCCTGCGTCATAAATTCAACCCCTAAAACGTTAAGTCCTTATTCTTCAATCAATCGCTTATAATCGGGGCTCGAAACTCCCCCGGTCTTCTCAAGCAACTGGGTAGGTCCGATCACCATGCCTTTATCGACCGCTTTGCACATATCGTAAATCGTCAGTGCAGTGACGGATGCTGCTGTTAACGCTTCCATTTCCACCCCGGTGCTTCCCTTCGTTTTGACGGAAACGGTGATTTCGAGCTGATGGTCTTCCCCTGCTTCTTTCCATCTAAATGAGATATCGATCCCTTTCAATGGAATGGGATGGCACATCGGGATGATGTCCCATGTTTTCTTGGCAGCCATGATTCCAGCTACCTGGGCCACTCCGAGGACATCGCCTTTTTTATTCTCGTTGTTCTGTATCTGTCTGTAGACATCCTGATTGACAGTGATGGAAGAAAGTGCGACAGCCGTCCGCGTTGTATCCGGCTTATTGCTGACATCCACCATTCTCGCCCTGCCTTCTTCATTAAAATGAGTAAAGTCCTTCATAAGCTGACACCTCTTTGTTCATGATACACTATTTTTCCTCTATTGTCTGTTGCATGTTGCATATCCACTTATATTGCCGAAAGTGCCTGAAGTACGATAAACTTGTTCTAATGGAACCTAGTAATAATAGAGTTCCCGGCATTCATAGAGGTGAAGAAAAATGATACTACTGCAAGTTCATCAGCTTACAAAATTATTTGGCGCTGAACTTATTTTATCGAATATAAAGCTCGAAGTACAAACAAGAGACCGCATTGCCCTCGTTGGAAGAAACGGTGCAGGGAAATCGACTCTCTTAAAAATCATCGCAGGGCATATGTCCCACGATTCAGGCGAGATCATGAAGCCAAAGGAAGTCTCCATCGGCTATCTCGCACAGAACACCGGACTCGAATCGTCGCTGTCCATCTGGGAAGAAATGCTTTTGGTCTTCAAAGATCTGCAGGAGATGGAAAAGGAACTGCGTTCAATCGAACAAAGCATGGCAGACCCCTCCATCTATGAAGACGAGGAAAGATACAGCCGTCTTCTGAAGGAATATGACCAGCTGCAAGTCAAATTCAAGGATCAAGGCGGCTATCAGTTCGAAGCGGACATCCGCTCCGTCCTGCATGGGCTGAACTTCGCATCCTTTGACTACGACACGAAAATCTCCGCGCTCAGCGGAGGACAGAAGACCCGTCTTGCACTTGGAAAGCTGCTATTGACGAAACCGGATATTCTCATCCTGGATGAGCCGACCAATCACTTGGATATCGATACGCTGTCCTGGCTGGAGCAATACCTTCAAGGCTATCCGGGTGCCGTCCTGATCGTTTCCCATGACCGCTACTTCCTGGATAAAGTCGTGAATCAAGTGTATGAAGTCTCCAGAAAGAAAATCAGCAAATATAAAGGCAACTATAGTTCCTACCTGGATCAAAAGGCTGACGAGTACGAACGGAACATGAAGCAGTATGAGAAACAGCAGGAAGAAGTCGCAAAGCTTCAGGATTTCATCCAAAAGAATCTCGCACGTGCTTCGACAACAAAGCGGGCGCAAAGCAGGCGGAAGCAATTAGATCGGATGGAATTGATGGATAAGCCGCTTGGCGATGAAAAATCCGCGAGCTTCCATTTTGACATTGAGAGGCAGAGCGGCAATGAAGTGCTACAAGTCACGGATGGTTCTGTTGGATACAATGGACAGGCCGTATCGAATGGCATCAATGTCCGCATCACAAAAGGCGAAAGCATTGCCCTTGTCGGACCAAATGGAATCGGCAAATCCACCCTATTAAAAACGATTGTTGAAAGGCTTCCCCTTCTCAGAGGAAATATCCATCTTGGCACCAACGTTTCCCTTGGCTACTACGACCAGGAACAGGCAGAGCTTTCTTCCAATAAAACGGTGCTCAGCGAACTATGGGATGAATATCCGATGAAAACGGAGAAGGAAATTCGAACGGTGCTCGGCAATTTCCTCTTTTCCGGAGATGACGTCTTAAAGCCTGTCCATGCACTGAGCGGCGGTGAAAAAGCCCGTCTCGCCCTTTCAAAGCTCATGATGCAGCGCTGCAATTTCTTGATCCTTGATGAGCCGACGAACCACTTGGATCTCGACAGCAAGGAAGTATTGGAGAACTCTTTGATTGACTATCCGGGTACTATTTTATTTGTTTCCCATGACCGCTATTTTATCAACCGGATTGCCACAAAGGTTGTGGAGCTTTCCGAAGACGGTGCACAGGAATACCTCGGAGACTACGATTATTTCATTGAGAAAAAGAACGAAATGATCGAGCTGGCAGAATGGGAGAACAATCAGTCCCCTTCAGCAGCTTCCACTGCACAGGAATCCTCCACTGATAAACAAAGCTTCTTAAAAGATAAAGAAGCCAAAAAGCTGGAGCGTCAGCGTAAAAGAAGAATTGAAGAAATTGAAGAAAAGATGGAAGAGCTTGAGGCCATTGTGGCGGAAAAAGAAGAGCTCCTTTGCGATCCCGAAGTCTTTCAGGACCACGAAAAAGTAATGGAATACAACGAAATCATCCAATCTTCCAAAGCAGAAATCGAATCGTTGATGGAAGAATGGGCTGAACTTGAAGAATTATTGCAAGCGTAGAATATAAAAGATGATGGCGAGTGTCGTGCCATCATCTTTTTTTCACAGGTTATTCTACAATTATCAACAAAATTGTACACAGAGAAACGTTGGTTTTAACGTTATTCACAGAGTTTTTCCACACTGTCCACAAGACACCTTCGTGTAATCCACAGAAATGAGTGGTTATCCACAGGGTATTGTTGATAGTTTTACACATCAAAACGACATTTATCTACAACTTATGCACAACATGTGCACAAAACATTTGTTCTGTTTTAACGGATTGCCCTGACCTTGGATGTCTCCACGAACGGTTTTTGATATGGCTTACTTCGAAAATGCTGCGTCAAATCTTCCAGTATGGCGCTGGCAGTTGGAGGTCCACCTGCTCCCGGCCCTTGAAGAAACAGCCTTCCCAACAGGTCAGTATGAACAACAATTCCATTATCCACACCTTCTACATGATATAAAGGGTGATTTTCATCTAATGAGTGAGGTTCAACAGCTGCTGTGAGATTTCCGTTTTCATCTTTTCCAATGGAAGCAACCAATTTAATTCGTTTTCCACCTGCTCCTGCCTCCTCGAGATCGTTTAGCACAAGCTCGTTGATTCCTGTGCAGTCTACCTCATCCCACTCTGGCTGTTTTCCAAATACGAGCTCACTAAGGATCATCAATTTGTAAAAGGAGTCTTTCCCAAGGATATCATTTGATGGATCCGCTTCAGCGTAGCCATTTCGCTGTGCCCTCTCAAGCGCTTCAGCAAAGGAAATGCCCTCTTCCCGCATGGTGGATAAGATAAAATTAGAGGTTCCATTCAAAATCCCTTCGATTTTTGAAATGCGGTTGGCATGCAATAATTGCTTAAGGACGGCAATGATAGGGATGCCGCCTGCAACTGCTGCTTCAAAATGAAATTCTGTTCCATTCGCTTCTGCTTCCTTCCGCAGTTTTCCTCCTTTATGAGCAGCCATTTCTTTATTGGCCGTTATGACCGGAATGCCGGCATTTAAGAATTGCTTCCCATACGTAAATGCAGGTTCCACTCCAACAATTGCTTCAATGGCAGCGTGGATGTTCGGAAGCTCCAGCAATTTCTTAAAATCTGTCGTGACAAGAACATCACTCGCTATATTCCGAGATTTGCGGGCATCCTTCACAAGGACCCCCTTCACCACTATATCCGTTCCCAATATGTTTCTTAAACCATCCTGATGGGAAGCAATGGTGCGGTAGACACTTTCTCCAACAGTCCCAAAACCGAGCAGTACCACATTAATCGGCATCCAATCTCTCCTTTATGATAGGTCCCCATTTCTCGAATTCAACGAGGAACCCATCATGACCGTATTTTGTTTCAATCTCTATAAAATCAGCGGGAGTGCCCATCCCTTGGAGCCGTTCGGCAGCATCTTTCATGACCTCCGGTGGATACAAAAGATCGTCCTGAAAAGCAATGAGCAACGTTTCTGCTTTAATCTTACTCAAGGCGTTTTCAATCCCGCCCCGCTTCCTCCCGATATCATGGGAGTCCATGGCTTTCAGTAAATAAATATAGCTGTTTGCATCAAATCGTCTCGTCAATTTCTCTCCCTGGTAATGCAGGTAGCTTTCCACGTCATATTCCAGGTTGCCAATCCCGCTTTCTTCTTGGATTCGCCTTCTCTTGGACCGTTCATTAAAGGCATCCCTGGAACGATAGGTCACCATCCCGATCATTCTTGCTGTGATCAATCCGTTCAGAGGTGGGGCAGTCACGTCATATTTTCCATTCTTCCAGAGGGGGTCGTCATAGATGGCTTTCCTGCCAATTGCGTTAAACGCGATCCCATAGTCTGATAGGGCTGGTGTTACCGCCAGCGGGATTATGAGATTCATAAAATCAGGATGCATGATGCCGAACTCCAAGGTCTGCATTCCACCTAGTGAACCTCCTATGACAGCGTGAAGATGGCGGATGCCCAACTTTTTCAGTGCTTCATACTGCACTGTGACCATATCTCTTATTGTAATCAGGGGAAAATCAGTCTGGTACAGCGTTCCCACCCCGGGCCGCTCACTTGCCGGACCGGTTGTTCCGTCGCAGCCGCCAAGTACATTCATCGTGATTATCTGCCAATCCCTTGTATCGATGAAACCTCCCTGGCCGATCAACCCAGCCCACCAGCCAGGCTCTTCTTCACTCCCGACTGCGCGGTGATTCCCTGTTAAGGCATGGCAAATCAATATGGCTGGCTTCTCACTATTTCCTGCCCATTCAAACGCAACCTCCACCTGATGGAGGATGGATCCTGATTCCAGTTTGATAGAATCGAGTGTGACAATCCCGGTTTCTGCTTTATACGGCACTGGCTTTCCCTGACCCAATCAGTAATGCCTGATTCAAGTCCGCAATCAAATCCTCAACCGTCTCTATCCCGACGGACAAGCGAATTAAATCTTCTGTCACACCCGTTGATTTCAGTTCCTCGGCATCCAATTGAAGGTGGGTCGTTGAAGCTGGATGGATGACCAGTGACTTTGCATCCCCGACGTTCGCTAAATGGGACCAGAGCTGAACGTTATCAATGAATGTCCTGCCCGCGTCCCTTCCGCCTTTGATGCCAAAATTCACGATGGCACCATAGCCGTCTTTCAAATATTTTTTTGCAAGATCATGGGATTGGTGCGTCTCAAGGCTTGGATGCGAAACCCATGCCACGGCGTCATGCTCCTCCAAGTATTGGGCGATTTTTTCTGCATTCCTGTTATGCTCCTTGATCCTTAAATGAAGGGTTTCAAGTCCCTGCAGGAGCAAGAATGAATTGAATGGACTTAAACAAGCACCGAAATCCCTTAAGAGCTGAACCCTTGCCTTTGTGATATAAGCAGCCGGGCCTACATCCTGTGCGTAGCGGATGCCGTGGTAGCTCTTATCCGGCTCAATGAAATCCGGGAACTTCGGATGGTTCCAGTCAAATTTTCCGCCGTCGACAATGACTCCTCCGATTGAGTTGCCGTGTCCGCCAATCCACTTTGTTGCGGAATGGACCACGATATCTGCTCCCCACTTAATCGGCTGGCAGACATATGGTGTGGCAAACGTATTATCGACAATCAATGGGATGGATGCTTCATGTGCGATTTCGGCCACCCGTTCCACATCTAGGACATTCAGGCTTGGATTGCCGATGATTTCCGCAAACACTGCTTTCGTCTTTTCTGTAATGGCACTGCGGAAATTTTCCGGATCCGTTGAATCCACGAATTTCACCTTGATGCCGTACCTTGGAAGGGTGACGGCGAATAAGTTATACGTTCCTCCATATAGGTTTGTCGCTGCCACAATCTCATCGCCGGCACCGGCAATATTGAGGATGGCAAACGTAATAGCCGCCATTCCGGAAGAGACCGCCAATGCGCCTATCCCTCCTTCAAGCAAAGCAATCCTCTTTTCCAGCACATCTGTCGTTGGATTCATGATCCGGGTATAGATATTTCCTGACTCTTGAAGAGAAAATAACTTCTGTGCATGTTCGGTACTTTCAAAGACATAGGAACTCGTTTGATAAATCGGTACTGCCCTCGATCCCGTCACAGCATCCGGTTCCTGGCCACCGTGAAGCAGCAGTGTTTCCAATCCAAATTCTTTTTTTACATCCGTCATTTCGTAAAACCTCCTCAAAATTTTAGATAAAACAAAAAGCCCTCTTCAAATAAGAAGAGGGCTGCGAGTATACAAAGCTTCCTCCTCTTATCTTTCAGGAAATCAATCCTGCAGGAATTAGCACCTTTTCAGATCAAGGACGATCTGATGGTTGCTGAGGTATCATAGGGCCAGCCCCTCCACCTCTCTGGATAAGAGATAAAACTATTCAATTAAGTTAATACACACCTTAACAAGGAAAAAGAAGAATGTCAATTGTTTATTTTGAAATTTCTAAAAAATCCTTTTACCATTCTATCCTATTTTCTTTGGATGGTGATTATGACATTTAATTTTAATAAAGGGGGAGGTGCGGGTGCCTGGGGTGAAGGTGCCTGTCACGCCCCGACTTTTGTCGGTTCGTGACGAATAATGTTGATGATTTTTTATTATGTAGGTGCCGGGGTTAGGCTTTGACCGAAAATCTTGGCACTGGCGCATAGGATGGTGATTTTCGCGCATAGCCTTTGCTGTCCCGCGCATAGCCGGGGATTTTTGGCGCATAGAAGACGAGCGGCGGCGCATAGACGGGCTTTTTTCGCGCATAGGGCTTGTGAGGAGGACCAGCCAACCGTATAATCAGCACTTTTTTCTCCCTCTGAAGACCTTAATTGGATTTTGGATGCCTCAAATATGAAATTTTCTAATCAAAATTAAAAAAATCCCCTCCCAAAAAAGGAAGAGGATCAAATTTTCTACATCGATTCGATATCCAGTCCTGGATGGGCATTCATCGCATAATTGCCCCGGTTGCCTTTTTCGAACAGCACCGTACCAGCGGCAGCGATCATCGCCGCATTATCCGTACATAAAGCGAGCGGCGGAATGATTAACTCAACGTCCTTAATTTCCGCGAAAGCAGATTCAAGGGCGCTCCTTAATCCCTTATTGGCTGCTACCCCGCCCGCAAGAAGGACTTGATTGACTTTGTATTCCTCCACAGCCTTGAGCGTCTTCGTCACTAGGACATCAATGACGCTTTCCTGAAAGCTTGCAGCCAGATCCTGAGGCTCAATGGTTTCGCCTCGCTGCTCCGCATTATGAAGGGTATTGATAACCGCTGATTTAAGTCCGCTGAAGCTGAAGTCATAGGATCCTTCCTCCAGCCATGCACGGGGCAGCTTCAATGTCGGCTGTCCTTCTTGTGCAAGACGATCAATATGAGGGCCGCCCGGATATGGAAGGTTCAATGTCCGCGCCACTTTATCGTAGGCTTCACCAGCTGCATCATCACGCGTCTCCCCGATTACTTCAAAAGAGCCGTGCTCCTTCATGTACACTAGTTCTGTATGCCCGCCAGAGACCACTAGCGAAATCAGCGGGAATTTCATATCCGCAATCAGACGGTTCGCATAGATATGCCCCGCGATATGATGAACCCCAACCAATGGGATGCCATGCGCAAATGCAAGTGCTTTTGCAGCATTGACGCCGACCAGCAGCGCCCCTACAAGACCCGGTCCCTCTGTTACGGCAATCGCATCGATATCGGAGAAGCCGACGGATGCTTCTTTCAAAGCTTCTTCAATCACGATCGTTATTTGCTCAACGTGGTGGCGTGATGCAATCTCCGGCACCACTCCGCCAAATCGTTTATGGCTTTCGATTTGGGAAGCCACAACATTTGATAAGATTTCCGTACCATTCTTAATGACGGCCGCGGCTGTTTCATCGCAGCTTGTTTCTATTCCAAGTACAATCGTATCTTTATTCATTAATAGTCACCCACATAATTAATGCATCCTCTTGATTATCCGTATAGTATCTCTTTCGGATCCCGCCTTCCTGGAATCCAAGTTTTCGATACATGGACTGTGCAGGCAGATTGCTCACCCTGACTTCCAGAGTTGCCGTTTTGGCGCCATGTTCCTGCGCCAGCTTCAGCATTTTCTCCATTAGAGTCAGGCCTATCCCTTTCCCGCGGAAATTAGGAAGTACGGCAACATTGGTGATATGAGCTTCATCCAAAACGAGCCAAACGCCGCAGTAGCCCGCAATCCTGCCATCCAACTCTGCTACAAGATAAAATGCAAATTGATTATTTTCGATTTCATTATAAAATGCTTCCCTGCTCCATGGGATGGTGAACGATTCATGCTCCACCTTCATAACATCCTCAAGATCATCCACCGCCATGAAACGATAAAGAACACTGTCTTTAATATTTTCCATATCCCTTATTCCTTTGCTTTTTGTGCTTCCAGCCATTTTGCTTCTGCTTCCGCAAGTCGAACGTAGTTAGGAACAATCGTATGCACATTTGCAGGTTCAGCATTCATCCCCAACAAAGCTAATTCAGAAGGACGCGGATTGTTCTGAGTCACGCCGGCAAAATGCGCCATGCCGCCAAGAATTTCTGTGATTTTCTCCCGATGAAGCGGCACATCATTCCCCACAAACAGAACAGGCTTGTCCATTTCCTTTAAGGATTGCACCCAATCCACCAGCATGACATTGCAGTCTTCTTGTATTTCTTCCAATTCACCATTTCGGAACTCATACAACCCAGTGTATACTTGCCCTCTCCTTGCATCGAACAAAGGACATATCAAGCCATCGAAATTCCTGCCGGACGCTGCCAGGAATGCAAGACTGGAGACACCTGAAATCGGAATATCCAAGCTCCATGCCAATGTTTTCGCAATGGTCATTCCGATTCTGACACCTGTATATGAGCCTGGTCCAAGTGCCACCACAATTTTGGAAAGATCCGCAGGCTTCGCATCACAATCCTTCAACAGCATGTCAATAGCAGGCATGACACGGATGCTGTGGTTCTTTTTCACGGTGGTGATATATTCGCCAATCACCAAGTCCTCTTCCATTAAAGCAAGACCTAATGTGTAATTAGATGTATCGATCGCTAATACTTTCATTTAAAAATCTCCTCGCACAAACGCTCATACTGTTCGCCAGCAGGAACCACTTCAATTCGGCGTTCATTATCTCCCCGGTGGAAAATAGAAATCTCCAGCCGTTCAGATGGGAGCTGGCTATCGATTAAATGTGCCCACTCGACTACAGTCACACCTTCACCTTCAAAATATTCATCAAAGCCAAGGTCTTCATCGGAATCGCTTACCCGATATACATCCATATGATATAAAGGCAGATTCCCCTGATACTCTTTAATGATTGTGAAAGTGGGGCTATTGACCGTCCTTTTGACGCCAAGACCCTTTGCCAAACCTTTGGTGAAGGTCGTTTTTCCAGCTCCAAGGTCTCCTTCCAAAAGAAGAACGGCACCCGCCCATAGCTTTGCGCCCAAATTCTCAGCAAAACCTTGCGTCTCTTCCGTATTATATAAATTCATTTCAAACTTCTTCATGATGAACTCCTCAATTCATATCAAACAAAATCAGTAAAAAAGAAAAACCCTAGGAATCAACCATCCTAAGGACACTAACCTAACAGTAGTTTACAACTTTTTAAAGAGAAGTGCAAAAGCATCCTGCCCAATCACCGGCAAAGTCATGAATCAGCCAAAGAGGAAATATATCTACAAATATGGAATTACATATAATAATCTACTATGGGGTGGGGTTAAAAACAGATGTCAGACTTTCAGAATCAACTTTACCAAGACATTGCTGCGGCAAATAAAGAAAGGTATTGGCCAGGTTTTGAGCTGGTTGCATTTGCGGTATATGATCATAGCCAAGTCTATTTATTCAATCATCCAAAATTCAAAACGGATCATCAAAGAGATTACCATGTAATAAAACGGAATGAACAATTTAACGGATGCACACTCATCCTGTATGAAGAATATCCCACAGCAATCGTCGATCTATCCTTGGTGGAAGGTTATGAAGATATATATTCCATCCTCATTCACGAGTTATTTCACGGATTCCAGTATCTAAAAGGAGAAAACAGGTTTCCAGATGAAATGAAAGGCATCACGTATCCTTTATTAAAAGAAAATATCGAGTTAAGGAATCGGGAACGAATAAATCTCTTTAACGCATTGATAGAAGAGGACAAGGTTAAAAAGAAACAGTATCTAAATTCTTTTATTGCACTCAGGGAACTAAGAGCCTCAAAAATAAATGAGTATCTAGAATATGAAACCTTAATTGAAACAGTAGAAGGACCTGCCTGGTATGTAGAATTAAAGGCTTATTCAGAGAAAAGTTCAAAATCATACAGTTCCGTGCTGAAAAAATATGGCCAATCCTTATTAGACATATATGAGTCCACTTCTAATTTAAGGAGAAGCTGCTATAGTTCAGGCTTATTTATGTGCTTACTGCTGGATGAGTTTTCCCCGGATTGGAAAGACCAATTCTTAAGTGGAAAGGGTACCTTATACGACATATTCAAACTGCTCTCAGATGAAGAATACTCAGATACACCCAGTGAAGGTGCAGAAATCTCCTTAGATCCAGACGACGTCATTCATTTTGCTCTTGAAAAGAGGGAAAATGAATTCAAGAAATTTCAAGAACAAAAGGGAGTGCGGCTGAACATTTTCGGTGAAATCACAGCCCGATCTTTTGATCCCATGAATATTATCACTTTAGGGGAACGGATGCTGCATAACAACTTCTTAAAGATAAGAATCAATAATGAAGATTATTTGCTGCAGCAGCCTGTCATTGCCTATAGCAAAAATGGGCTTAAAGACATTTATAAATTGAATTTAATCATAAAATCTGAACCTGTCGAAAATATTGGTTCGCTTGCGATTGAAGGTGTTGGAGAAATAAAGGGCAGGGTAATGAAGCAAGGAAATTCTTTTAATTTATTTACAAATGAATAAGCGGTACTCTTCAATATATTTCGGTATAGAAAAAGCTTGGAGCATGCAGCCCCAAGCTTTTTTATATTTCAATTCGATATAATTTTTGGACATAAAAAAAAACGAAATCAAGTTTCGTTATCTTTTAAGTGGCGGTCTGGACGGGACTCGAACCCGCGACCTCCTGCGTGACAGGCAGGCATTCTAACCAACTGAACTACCAGACCGAATTTTTTTGCTTTAGCAAAATAAATATCCTTAATTTACGCCAGCAAAATAACTTTCATTAATTTAAAGCAAATTGCGGGGACAGGATTTGAACCTGCGACCTTCGGGTTATGAGCCCGACGAGCTACCAGACTGCTCCACCCCGCGACGATAAGAAAATAAATCTTGACGATAATAAGTTACTCTTTAAATCATATGTTCAGTTAGCAAAAATATGATAAAAAGTAATGCCCGGCGACGTCCTACTCTTGCAGGGGGAAACCCCCAACTACCATTGGCGCTGAAGAGCTTAACTTCCGTGTTCGGTATGGGAACGGGTGTGG
>NZ_QQAY01000019.1 GCF_003350505.1 Falsibacillus pallidus | reverse complement strand
ATATCACAAAAGGGCATACTTTTTTGTTTTTTATTTTAAAGATTTTTAGGGTTCTAAGATTTTAAGGAGCCATCGCAGAGCGATTTCGTTCTTCTCGTGCTTCTTTTTGTGGAAGGAAGCAGCAATGAGTTTGTTGAATATTTGATTTCTAGGAGGTATTCGATATGAAAATCAATAGAATAGATCATATAAGTATAAATGTACATAATCTTTACGAGGCTAAAACCTTTTTTGTTGATTTAGGACTGGAAGTGCAAGCGGAATGGGAATTGGATGGAGAACAGCTGGACAGAATCGTTGGGCTTAATGGAGTTAAGACGTCTTGTGTAGGATTGGGGATGCCAGGTGGTGAGGCATGGATAGAGCTGGTCAATTTTAATGCGCCGCCAGATGAAAAGGGTATTCAGCCATCTTTTGCAAATACACTGGGGATCCGCCATATTTGCTTTAATGTTGAAGATCTTGATGCGATTATTTCTAAATTGAAAAAGAGGGGCACGGAAATCTTTAGCGAGATCGAGCAATACGAAGATAGCTACAAGTTGTGCTACGTCCGTGGTCCAGAGGGAATTATTTTAGAGTTGGCGGAGAAAATCAGATAGATAGTTAAACGGTAAGGAGGTGCATGATGCACTTCTTTTTTTGTTTAGAATTAAAAAAATATCTTATTTTAATAATTATTTATTGAAAAACGATAAATTTTTATTTAAAATGATTTTATCAAAGAAAAGCGTAAAATGTTTAGGGAGGTATGAAGATGGATAGCAACACCTTGCTTGAAAATTTGAATGACCCGCATCAGTTGGAGAGCATGTATCGAAAAGATCCGAGAGCATTTAAAAAATCATTCTCACATGTATGGGAGCAGAATCCTGATTCACAGATTCTTAGTGTCTGGTATGAAAGATTGAATTTCAAGGAGACGTCAAATACAAATAAACCTTCCTTGTTTCAAAAAGGATTCTTAGTTATGGGACTTTTAGCTGTTTTAGCCGGGATATGCACTAGGATCATTTTTCACTTTGTCCAACAGGAAGCAATTGCCCCGATTAACCTGGCTTTTGGTATAGCGCCTTTTATCGCCGCCTACTTTATTTACACTAATAAGACGAAAAGAAGTATTATTTATTCCCTTGCCGCTTTGTTCATCATTTCAGGGGTTTATCTAAATTTACTGCCATTAAATGATAAAGATAGTACGTTCCTTGCTTATTTGCACCTTCCCATTTTCTTATGGGTATTGCTGGGGGCTGCCTTTACAGGAAACGGCTATTCAAAAGGCAGTAGAAGATTAGCCTTTATTAAATTTAATCTGGAATACGGCATTCTCTACGCCAGCATGGCAGTCAGCGGAATGGTATTAGCAGCATTAACCATGCAGTTATTCAGATTTGTTGGCCTGAACATAGAAGATTTCTACTTCAGTAATATTATTTTATTTGGTGCTGCCGCTCTCGCTATTGTGGCTGCCTACCTGGTATCAATGAATCTTAAATTGGCTAAGAATATCACCCCATATATTGCGAAAATTTTCAGCCCGCTTGTCCTTGTCACATTAGTAGTGTATCTTGCAACAGTTCTATGGGTGGGGAAAAATCCATTCCTGGACCGTAATTTCCTGCTGGCTTTCAATGGAATTCTTCTTGGTGTGTTGGCCGTCACCATATTTTCCATTACCGAAAGCGACACAAACGAGAAAAAGACCATTTCAGATTATATCAATGTTGGCTTGATTGTCCTTGCGCTCATCATCGACAGTGTGGCTTTGTCAGCCATCGTGTTCAGGCTTTCATCCTACGGGATTACTCCTAATAGACTTTCTGTTTTAGGCGTAAACATACTTATCTGGGCAAATCTGATTTGGATCATGATTACCTATATCCGTTTTCTGCAGAACAAATCAGGGCTTGCGGCCATCCAAGATGCCGTTACTAAATATTTACCGATTTATGGACTCTGGGCAGCAATCGTTACATTTACTTTTCCTCTAATTTTTAATTAAGGAAGCACGGGGACGATTCTCGTGCTTCCTTTTTTCTTTTAGAAAGAAGCGCCGGGACCGTCCCCGTGTTTTCAATGCGTCAATGATTGATAAATGCTGTAGTCCACTTCTCCCGAGATATCTTTCAACCCATCTTCACACAGCTCCATAGCCATCAAATTCTCCTCGGATGGCGGCAGGTTTTTCTCGGACGGATATACCCCGAATTCCGTAGAGGTTTTGAAACCGAAGCGAGGATAATACTTGTAATCTCCTTCCACAATTATCCCCTTATAACCCATTTTTGAAGCCAACCTAATCCCTTCCCGCAGCATAAAATCACCAACACCCTGCCGCTGTTTATGAATGGCTACCGAGACAGGTGATAGCATCAAGATTTCATCCTCATGTTTGTTGCTTATCGGAAGCTTGGACAGCATAAAATGACCAACAATTTCCCCATTTTCCTCAGCGACTAAATCCAACTGGGGAATGTAGTATGGTTTTTCCCGAATCTCCCTTACAAGAGATTTTTCAACGGCGCCATCTGAAAAGTTGGTATGCAGGAATACTTCATACACAAAGTCCTCGATGAAACGATATTCTTCTTTTTTAACAGTTCTAATGATCATTCTTTGCACCTCAATTACATTCAATATGGTTCTTTACTTCAATAAGAAATGGCCGTTCTCCTTCTTTGCAAGAACAAGGTGGAGCGCCGAGACCATAAGAGCCTTATTTCGTCATATTAATGTTTATTGCAATCTGTTAAAATTTGTATATATACATAATTTCTAATGGCATGGGGGGATGAATGTGAAAAAAAGTGTAAAGTATCTTCTAATCTCTGGTATGTTTCTTGTGATTTTAGCCGCAGGCTTTCTTTATGTCCATTTTCATCGTCTGCATAATCTTCCAATCTATCAAGTGGAAAATAATGCGGGGGAGGAATTTGCAGGGGGGCACGTCTATCGAGTGCATTACGCTCGGTTCAAAGATCATTTATACAAATCAGTAAATCCTTTTATATATAAAGAGGAGTATCCTCTTGGCAAACAGATTGGCCGCACGGAATATAAGACCGAAGCGATTTTCTCAGTGAAAGGGCATAAAGATTGGATAGCGCTGCGCGGATATATGGTTCCTACCACTTATTTCAAAGAAACGACGGAGCGAGATAATGAATAGATACTTGGTAATTCTAATCGTACTGCTCATATCGTTATTGTCCGGCTGTGCGGAAGAGAAGATTTCTCAACAAGCTTCACAAACAAAACCGAATACTACTGCTACTCCGAAAAATGAGCCTGAAATGAAGCCGATCCAAAATGCAGTTCCCGTTCAATTCAAAGTGGGAGAACAAGAGTTTAAAATAGTGCCCGTTTTTGAACCAATCCTTGAATACATTAAGAAGGTAAAACAAAGCCAAGACCCCAATTATAAAGAATTATACATATCAACAGTGGTGGAACCCTTCCGTAAAGAGGGATTTGGCGAGAATAGGGGATTGGCATTGAAAGATAAATATAGTTTTGCTGCGCCGATAAATATTGATCGACTGTATGAATCCATCAAGCTAATGGATGAGAACTATGAACATATCACAAGTTTAATAAAGGAAGGGTTGGAGAAGTCTGCTAAGCTCTTACCCGGCAGCAAGAAAACGATCTATCTGTTTCCAATCAATCCTGACCAATCCATTTTGATCAGCCAAATGAAAGGAGTTGCCGCTTTTTCAACTCCAGAGCAATTCATTGTACTGCAAATAGCTCCTCAGAAATATGATGAAATAATGGTCCCGTACACGATAGCACATGAATATCACCATACTATATACTTCGAAAAAATTAAGAATCAAAAAAAGGACCTAATTGATTATGATTTAGTAGAAGGTAAGGCTGATTCCTTTGCAAACCTGGTCATTCCCAATATGGAAATCCCTTGGACAATGGAATTATCCGATGAAGAGGAGCAAAATATTTGGAACTGGGCAAGCGCCAGACGCTACACCTATACATCAAACGACTTGGCTGAAATGCGTGCGGGGAACCGTATAATCCCACAGTGGTCTGATTACAAAATCGGAAATCAGATTATGAGGGAATTTTTAAAGGAGAATCCTGATTTACCTATACGCGAATGGACTTATATGGACGCAGATGAAATTTTAAAGAGAAGTGGATTGCCGCAATAACACGTGGGGAAAGGGAGGGAAACTTCAGATGTCCAAAAGAAGAAAATATTCCAGTAAAGAACTCAAGAGAATTTCATTACTATATTTTATTATTGGCGGGTTTTTAATCGTAAGTAATATCACCATTTTCTTATTAGAAGGCAGGACCAAAGTGATCTTTATAGCTCCACTCTCAGGCATATTATTTATTATCGGTGGCATCATTTTCAGGGTTAGAGCAGCAAAGTTGGAAAATAACCAATCTTAATTTAGAGAGTAACAACAAACAAAAAGCTTGGGATGATTCCCAAGCTTTTTACATTAGGCTGTATTAAATTTAATTGGTCAAAGTTTATTGATACTGCTTTCGATATTTTAGCAAATAAACAAATTGAATGATGTATACGCTCAACACGGCAATAAGTATGGCATCTTGAAATTGCGAATAGGTTAGGTGGAAAAACTCGTTGATTAAATAAATAATGGCCCAGCCTGCCAAGAATAACGGAAAAGCGTCTGAGCGGGATTTGTAGAGAATGAATTTACCTTTTTCAGTGGCACCTTCATTTTTAATCAAACGTTTGATTAAATAACCCGATACAAAATAGAGCAGAACAGCAACTAGGGCGATCCATTCTAGCATTTTATATTTCACCTCCATTGTTCATTGATGTGCCCAATAATAATTTTCGGCATAGTTGTAAAAAGTGATTCCGACAATAATACCGGCAATCGTAATCAAGATACCTACCGAGAAAGGTACTTCCTTTTCGATGATTTTAGTTTTGTATAAAAGCCAAACAATTAGCATGACGGCTAGGACCTCGAGCACATACTTCCAGAAGCCTAATGAATGCAATAAATAATCGAAGCCTGAATGCCCCCCAAATATAAAAATCAAACAGAAAAATAACGGAAACCTCAGACTCATCTTTTTATAGCCCCCCTTAATCCCTTGCCGAAACCAACAAGACTTACATTATTTACTATTTCGATAATGAGTGCTTATTTCCTGTATTTAGTTTCCTGTTATTCCCCTTTCGGAACCACCACCAATATCTCCGTCCCTTTTCCAAGTTCACTATCCACCCGGATCTCCCCGTGATGCAGATCAATGATTTTTTTCACGATGGACAGTCCCAGACCGCTGCCTTCGGTCGTGCGGGTCCTCGATTCATCGGCTTTGTAGAAGCGTTCGAACATATGCATGACGGCGTCTTCATCCATACCGATGCCAGTATCATTGATCCTTACTGCCAGTTGATCTTCATTCTCTTCACGCGCCTCGATGGCAATGGTGCCGCCGGCAGGGGTGAATTTGATGCTGTTGACGAGGAGATTGATCCAGACTTGATCCATCAAATCCTCATCGGCATTTATCAACAGGTTATCCAGTGAAATCTCCATGTTCAAATTTTTCTCCGTCCAGTGGGGCTCGCAGGAAAGGACAATCCTTCTAAGCTGATGGTCCAACCGGTAGCTGCTGGATTCAAATGGAGGATGCTCGCTTTCAAGGGATGTCAGCTTTAACAGGTTGTCGCTTAATTTGGAGAGGCGGATGCCTTCTTTTTCGATGATGTCCAAATAATGAAGGCGTTCTTCTGCCGTTAACGCGTCGTTCTTGAGGGCATGCGCAAATCCAGAGATGGAGGTGAGGGGGGACTGGAATTCGTGCGAAACATTAGAGATGAATTCCTGCCGCATCTGCTCCATTTCCCCTAGTTTTCCTGCCATATCATTGATATTTTGAATCAAATGAAAGTACGGATGGCGGGGGGAGGAGACGTGCTTATGATAATAGGAAAGGTCGATGTTGAAGTTTCCTTCAGCCATCATCTTCATCGCATGGATCAACGGACTCATCTGTTCATACTGTCGTTTTTGCACCCATTTCAATCGGGAAATCAGGAACATGCAGCAGCCGAATAAGAAAAATCCCGAGATGGAATTGATGATTTGATGGAAATAAAAGCCCGGGTGAAATCCCCATTTAGGGAAAATCCATGACGTGATCCAGTAGGATAGGGACCAATTCGCAATTAAAAGGAAGAGGACACTCGCAATTTCAAGTATGCGCCTCATCCATTCAGGTAATTTCATGCCTTCACCTCCAGCCGGTAGCCGAGCCCGCGGATCGTCGTGATTTTGAATGGACACTCCTCATGGGAAAATCGCTGGCGAAGACGCTTGATGTGCACATCCACGGTCCTTTCATCTCCCTCATAGTCATAGCCCCAAATATCCTCGATCAATTGCTCGCGCGAAAATGTCTTGGAAGGATGGGAGGCCAATTTGAACAGTAGATCAAATTCTTTCGGCGGCAGCAAATTGTCCTTCAGACCATCAAACACATTATGCGAAGAGCGGTCAATGATGACTGGACCGATTTCAATTTTATTGGAGGCAGCAATCTGAAATCTCTTTAACAAAGCTTTAACCCGGACAATCAGCTCAGCCGGGGCAAAAGGCTTCACCATATAATCATCCGTGCCGAGGTTGAAGCCCTTCACTTTCTGCGTCACGTCGCCTTTAGCCGTCAGCATGAGAATCGGAATGGAATCCGAATAATAGCTGCGCACTTCCTGGCAAAAAGCCCAGCCGTCCATCTTCGGCATCATAATATCCAAGATGATCAAATCAATAGGGTTCGCAGCAAGGGATTCGAGTGCGGATTCTCCGTCTGATGCTTCAACTGTCGCCAAGCCTTCCTTAGCCAGCAGGACCCGGATCAATTCCCGGATATGCGGATCATCATCCACAATCAATATCGTAGCCATTCAATCATTCCTTTTTCATAGATTAAAATTTTTCCCGACATCACTTATCTCCCATTTTACCAATTTTGGAAAGGGCAGAGAAGAAGGGAGGAACGTTCATGATAGGGATAGCATAGCGAAATTATATGAACGGATTATGAACAGGAAGCACGAGAACCGTCCCCGTGCTTCCCCGTGCTTCCGCAGTTTTTGTCTAATGACTTTCCTTGACTGTGAGTGGTCAAAGGAGTAAATTGGAATCGATCAGTTTAGAATTGTTCGGTTTGGAACCGTTCGATATCGGAAGGAGATGAAACAGTGGAGAATGATAATCGGAATTTAACTCGTTCGGTCAAGCTGATGCGTTCCTTTTGGCGCGTTCAGAAAAATTTGATGCGGGTCGTTCAGAGGACAGCGGTGGAAAATGGCCTCACCGTTCCGCAATATTCGATATTAATGACCATTGCCCCATTAAAAATCATGCCCCAGAAAACGTTGAGGGAAAAGACATTCCTTCCGAAGAGCACCCTCAGTCAGGCCATAGACGGGCTGGTGCAGGATGGGTGGCTGAACCGGCAGCAGCTGGAGGAAAACCGCCGGGAAGTCCAGCTGTCACTCAGTGAAAAAGGGGAGAACTTTTTTAAGACCATTCATCAGCAGGAAGGCAGCGTCCATGACTTATTTGAATCGGCTGTTCAGCTGTTTTCAGATGAAGAGTATGAGAATCTGCTGGAATCCCACTCGAAGATCATTGATTTCTTGGAATCACAATCGACAGAGCAAGGAGATTGTATAAATGATTAAACTATTAAAAAATTTATCCGTATATAAATGGAGTGTCGTGGCCGTTTTGCTATTTATCTTTATTCAGTCCATGGCGACGCTTTATTTGCCGACGCTGATGTCCGACATCATTGATAATGGTGTTGTGAAGGGAGATACGCCTTACATATGGAAAATTGGCGGCTGGATGCTTCTTGTTTCCGGATTGGGCGGTGTCGCTTCGATCTTTGCCAGCTACTATTCTTCCAAATCAGCTATGGGACTCGGCCGTGATATCCGCCGCAACGTGTTTTATCACGTAGAAAAATTCACCCTGCAGGAATTTGATGAAGTAGGGACAGCTTCATTGATTACAAGGACCACAAATGATATCACCCAAGTGCAGCAGGTAGTGATCATGTTGCTGCGGATGGTGGTCAGCGCCCCTATTATGCTGATAGGCGGCATCATCATGGCCGTATCGAAGGATGCCAAACTCTCACTGGTCATTGTGGTCACCATGCCTGTATTGATCGGATCGATCCTATTGATTCTCTATAAGGGAATCCCACTTTTTCAAACGGTGCAAAAACGATTGGATAAGCTGAATCTCGTCCTTCGTGAAAATTTGACAGGAGTCCGCGTCATCCGTGCGTTCAATCGGGAAGAAGAGGAAAAAAAGCGCCTCCAAAAAGCGAATGAAGATTTAACGGATGTTTCGATAAAAGTAAATAAAATCATGGCTTTCATGATGCCGATCATGATGCTTGTCATGAATTTGACAGTCGTTGCCGTCATTTGGTTCGGTGGGATCCGGATCGATAACGGCGGTATGCAGATTGGGGATCTGATGGCCTATATCCAATACGTGATGCAAATCATGTTTGCTCTCGTGATGGCTTCGATGATGTTTGTTATGGTTCCGCGCGCTGCCGTTTCTGCTAAGCGGATTAACGAAGTAATGGATATGAATCCTTCCTTTTTTGATGAAGGAACGAAGGAAGCGAATCAAGAAAAGGGCACCCTCGAGTTCGATCACGTCACATTCAGCTATCCTGGCGCAGAGGAGCCTGCATTGACGGATATCAGTTTTTCGGCAAAACCAGGCGAAGTAACGGCCGTCATTGGTGGAACGGGATCTGGAAAATCGACCCTTGTGAATTTGATTCCCCGTTTTTATGAAATTTCAAGCGGCGCCATCCGCGTCAATGGGGTGGATATCCGCGAAGCATCTCAAGAGGATGTTCGTTCAAAAATTGGCTTTGTGCCGCAGAAAGCGTTGCTGTTCACGGGAACCATTGCGGAAAATATTCGCTTCGGAAAAGAAAATGCCGAACAGTGGGAAATCGAGCATGCAGCAAGAATCGCCCAAGCGGAAGAGTTCATCGGCCGCATGAAGGATGGGTATGAATCTGAGATAGAGCAGGGAGGAAGCAATTTATCCGGAGGGCAGAAACAGCGTCTTTCAATCGCCCGTGCGCTAGTCCGCAAGCCAGACCTTTATATTTTTGACGACAGCTTTTCAGCATTGGATTATAAAACAGATGCGAAGCTGCGCGCTGCGTTGAAAAACGAAACGAAAGAGGCAACCGTGCTGATTGTCGCACAGCGTGTCAGCACCGTTATCGATGCCGATCGCATCATTGTCCTTGAAAAAGGGGAAGTAGCAGGGATCGGAACGCATAAGGAGCTGCTGGAAACCAACTCGGTCTATCGTGAAATCGTTGAATCGCAGCTGTCTGAGGAGGAGATCGCATGAGCAGCCAAAAAAGACCTCAAAAAGGAATGCAGATGGGACATGGCCCCGGCGGCGGGAGCATGCTGATGATGGGGCAGAAAGCCAAGGACTTTAAAGGGACTTTGAAAAGACTCTTGAGCTACTTGAAGCCCCGCCGAAACAGATTGATTGCTGTTTTTATCGCAGCCATCCTCAGCACGGTCTTTATGATTGCAGGACCAAAAATCATGGGGACGGCCATTACGAAATTATTCGAGGGAGCCTACGGGAAATTCACGGGGGTCCCAGGTGCCGAAATTGATTTTGCCGGCATTGGACAGATCCTTCTCACCCTGGCAGGACTGTATGTATTGAGCAGCTTGTTTACGTATGTACAGCAATATCTGATGTCAACCGTCGCACAAAGAACGGTCTATGATTTAAGGGAGGATGTCAATAAGAAGCTTGAGAAGCTGCCGCTCAAATACTTTGATGGACACTCGCACGGAGATACACTCAGCCGCATGTCCAATGATATTGACACAATCGGAACGACGATGCAGCAAAGCTTGACCCAATTTATCACTTCCATTGTCACCATCATCGGGATCATCATCATGATGCTGACGATCAGTCCGCTTTTGACACTGATCTCGATCGTGAGTCTCCCATTGTCTATGTTTGCGATCCGGCCGATCTTGAAGCGGTCGCAAAAACACTTTGCCGATCAACAGCGGACGCTGGGCCAATTGAATGGACATATTGAAGAAATGTATACAGGGCACCAAGTCGTGAAAGCGTTCGGCCATGAGAAAAAAGCCGGAGCTGAGTTTGATGCAGTCAATGAGAAACTGTATCAAGCAGGAAGCAAAGCACAATTCATCTCCGGGATCATAATGCCGATGATGATGTTCATCGGGAATATCAGCTATGTGCTGATTAGTGTCGTCGGAGGAATACTTGTGACACAACGGGCCATTTCCATCGGTGATATTCAAGCTTTTATCACCTATACACGCCAGTTCACACAGCCCATCACTCAGACGGCCAATATCGCGAACATCATCCAATCGACAGTCGCAGCAGCGGAACGCGTTTTTGAACTGCTTGATGAAGAAGAAGAGACGGAAGAAAAAACGGATGTAAGTGTTGCACGAGCCAAAGGTGCCGTCAATTTTGAACACGTGGATTTTGGCTATGGAGAGGATATGCTGATCAAAGATATGAATATCCATGTGAAGCCAGGCCAAACCGTTGCCATCGTAGGTCCGACCGGTGCAGGAAAAACGACGCTCATCAATTTGCTGATGCGTTTCTATGAATTGAATGGTGGAAAAATCCTCATTGACGGATTTGATACCCGTGAAATGTCCAGGGAGGATCTCCGAAAAAACTTCGGAATGGTTTTGCAGGATACGTGGTTATTCAATGGAACAATCCGGGAAAATCTGGCGTATGGGAAAACCGGAGCCACTGATGAAGAAATTACAAATGCCGCTCGCACGGCTCATGCCGACCATTTTATCCGGACGCTGCCTGATGGCTACGAGACGGTCTTGAATGAAGAAGCTTCGAATATCTCACAAGGGCAGAAGCAGCTATTGACCATTGCACGGGCCATCCTTGCCAATCCACCGATCATGATCTTGGATGAAGCGACGTCAAGTGTCGACACACGGACAGAGATCTTTATCCAGAAGGCGATGAATCGCTTGATGGAAGATAGAACAAGTTTTGTCATTGCACACCGGCTCTCCACCATCAAGGATGCCGACCTGATCCTCGTCATGGACCAAGGAACCGTGATCGAACAGGGAACGCACGTGGAGCTGCTAGAGCAAGACGGATTCTATGCCGACCTGTACAACAGTCAATTTTCCGAGAAGGCTGTGGGGTAGGAAGTGGGAAGCGGGGGAAGCACAGGGACGGTTCTCCAGCTTCCTTTTTGATTTAGCGGGAAGTATCAGAAACGGCATCTTGCTTTCGAATAGCAAAAAACGCTCAGAATTTTGAGCGTTTTTTTATCATTCAAATGATTTATTCCTGTGCAAACTTACAAATACAAACCTCGGTTTTATAATGGAACGTTATAGTTTCGTTTTGTTGATATTTTGAAAAGAGGTCATGAAGCTCTGCTATAAATGCTTCATAGCTGCTATCCGATTTTGTAGGAGTAAAGGATAGCGATAGTGCACCTGCTACAAACCCTTCCTCCGTTAATGTGTGCCAATGATCATAATGCAGTTTGGTATAATCCTGTCCAAAAAAATGAAGTTTTTCTTTGTCTGGATCAAAGTTGGAAATTGCGGCATTTGTTTTTACTTTATATTTATAAAGAACACTCGTGTACTCTTTCTCTAATGGACTATCTTGCTGCATTTCATTAAATAAAATCATGACAAATCCATCTTCTTTTAAAATTCGTTGAAATTCCTTGTTGCATAATGCCTTATCAAACCAATGAAACGCTTGTGCAATCGTAATGATATCAACACTATTATCTTCCAATGTCGTTTCTTCAGCAGGGGCATTAATGAATTGGATATTTTCCTTATTCCAGCAATATTTTATACCCTCTTGTAGCATAAAGTCGTTAGGTTCAATTGCCAGCACCCTGCAGCCCAATTCGCCTAACAAACTTGTAAGAAGTCCAGTCCCTGCTCCAATATCTGCGATTGTGGAATGTTCATTGATTCCCAGCTTTCTGAGTGTTTTCAATACTTCTGTTGGATAAGAAGGCCTTCCCAATGCATATTCTTTTGTTTTATTATCGAATTCGGTTTTCATTGTAAGTCTCCGATTCTCTAATCTTTTTTGATATTAATTATATATTTTAGTAGAAACAAAACCTGCCATAAAAAGACTAAACAGTGCGTTTCTCATACTCAAATGGGGCTTCCCACGAGTAAATATCATGGAAAAAGCCTTTATACGGAATATCATCCTCTAAGCATTTTATGAGATACGATAACTCCTCATCCACCTCTGGTTCTTCACCATTATTGAGTAACACCTCAAATGCATCTACAATAGCTTCCATAAGGGTGACTTGGATAAATAAAGGCAATTGATCCAACATCGCATCTTCAAGAACGGTTTCGGATCTATATCCCTCAAGTACTGTTTCAAAATAATAATCCATGAACTTTTTCCGTTTATCAGCATCTGGTTCAAATTGTATCCAGCCAACTCCTTGCGTCCAGAGACCTGCTAGATCAAACATGTACCAGAAATAACATGAATTATCAAAATCATATACGGTCATTTGACCAGTATCAAAATCAATTGAATAATTCCCGTCGTTGTAATCAAAATGAACCATACCGAAAGAATCGCTACTCTTGTCCAATTCTTTTAAGGTTTTAAGGAGGTCTACTAACTTCTCCTTCAGGAGTGGCAATGAACCGGGTATTAATTTTTCGATATATTCAGGAGTGTATTTATCAAAAAAACTATACCGACTATGAACAGGAGAGTACCCTTTTGATAATTGGTGCATTTTCCCCAAGACTTTACCGCAATTATAATAGTATTCGGAAATTGGAATTCCTTCCCGATATCTATAATTATTTTCAACAAGCCTTTTTCCTTTAGCCTTTTTAAACATGCAGATAAAAAAGTATGATTATTATGGGTAATCTCTTCCAGCAAATTCCCCTTCCGAGAGTTGACTACATCCGAAACACTCCCGCCATGTTCGAATAAATACCTTACATACTCCACTTCACCCTGAAAATCTTCCCGACTTCTGTCATGTAAGAAGGAGATTCTGAGTATTTTTGCATCGGTGCCTTCCTTCTCACAGGTATAAACAACATTGCGCCCTCCCATATGTGCATTAACCGGCGTGATTTCATAACCTTCCAACCCGTACAACTCTGATACTATTGGAAGTAAGTATGCTTCACAGATTTTAACTGACTCGTTATAAATCATGAATCTCCCCCTTAATTTTTTAACTAATTAAAAGTATTCTATATAATTCAGCCTCATCCTTTTTTTGACAAATTGTTATTTTAATGAACTCTGCTGCAAGTGGGATACACAGGGAGTTATCTGTTTCGAGAATACTCTATTCTGCGGCATTAGCACTATTTCCAACAGAAATCATACTTCTTGTGGAAAAAAATGTTAAAATAGCAAGGGGTAATACTTTTATAATACTCCCTCCTGTAATACAGGGGGCCAATGTCTAAAAGACTAAAGAAAGGTGGATATCTATGTTCATGAGTGCATTACACCCAGTCACAAAGCTTTGTTACTTAATTCTTATACTAATAATAGGAAGTCTTGCAGTGTATTTTGCATTTCCCGAAGAACCAGGAATTTTTTATAGCATATTAACCACTGCTTTATACGTAATTTTGATAGGAACGATCATTAAAGCAATTATTGATGTTAAAAAACACTTGGAAAGCAAAAGTAATAATTGACATTATCGTAACTTTTTCAAAAAATTTGTTTTCGACATATTTCAAGCTAATCGGAACAAAAACGCTCAAAAAACTTGAGCGTTTTATATTGCCTTCTATTTCAGGGAGACAAGATAGTCTGCGATTTTATCGAAAGTACCTTCAAGATCTTTTTGAAGCATTGGAGCCATACTGTTGTATGATTCTTGTTCCTCAGCGGAAGCGTCCACAGGAAAGCCTTTCAGTTTTAAAACAGTTTTGCCTTCGTCTTCTTCAAGCGTGATGACATTCATAATTTCAAGTGGCCAGCTCCCACTAAAAGGCGCTTCGACCGTATTGCCTTGTTCATCGGAAAAAGATTGGATAAAAGACACTTTTTCCGGTTCGATAACCTCTTGGTATGTAAATTTTCTCCACATAACTCGATTTCCGTCAGTAGACGTCAGAAAACCTAAAAACCTGCCACCTGATCGAGCATTCATTATAACGACTTTGAGGGTGAACTCTTTTGGCCCCCACCATTTCGAGAAATGTATAGTCTCTGTCCATGCTTTGAAAACAAGTTCGCGAGGGGCATCGAATACTCGCGTAAATTCGAATGAATGATTCAGATTGTTATCCATAAAAATCCTCCTTGTTTTTGAAGAAACACGGTGCGGTTCTCGCGTTTCTATTAGAAATGAAGAATGAAACGCCGGAACTGTCCCCGTGTTATACATTATTTTCATAGTATATAGATGATATAATTAATTTAGTATTATGAGCGGAGGTGGGTTTATGGAGGATATATTGAAACAGATTTTAAGTGAGCTGAAAGGTATAAAGACAGAAATCGGGGAACTAAAAACGGGCCAAGCAAGGTTAGAAGCAGGGCAACAAAAGTTACATCAAAACTTGATTGAAAGTTTAGGTGCTTATACAGAGAAAATAGTTGAATCTGAAATAGAGAGATTAAGCAGACAGTAAGGAAGTAAAAACTTCATAAACTGTCTTTTTTTTTGGTGATAAACAGTAGAAATTGCATTTTGAACACGTATTTCCTATGAAACGGCTCCCGAATTCGGGAAACATGGGGCGGTCCTCGTGTTTCTATGAGAAATGAAGAATGAAACGTCGGAACCGTCCCAGAGTTTTTACGTTTCTTTAACAGCTATGGATTCCTCTGTACTCCAATAAATTTACTTGCTTATTTTATTGTTCCTAAAAGCATTAATAAACCTCATTGCTGTTGAAGATAAGTTAAGCTCTGTTTCTAAGCTCACCAGGGCAATTTCACGATATAAAGTCGGAATATCAGTTGGTTGCAGTTTGACTAATTTTTTTTCTTCTAACAGCTCAGTAACCATTGATTCTGTTAAAAGTGCTACTCCATTATTAGAAAGAACTAAGTCCAATGCTGTGGTAGGAGGTAATTCTAAATAATCAATTTTAGGGTTAAGCATGGATTTTTGCCAATGTTTGCTTTCCTCACTCCAATCCACAATTATATAGGGTTTGCTCCCTTTTAGGACATCAGAAAAACTAAGGTTTCTATTATTTGACGATGTAATAGGATGTGAATGATGAGCAACTAATACAAGTGACTCCTTGAATGTATGAATATTCTTAATATCCGTATTAAAATAAGGCTTTGTCATGAATCCTATTTTAATAAAACCATCATAAAGCATTTCAATGATTTGCTGATTATGACCAGTATGTATTTCTAGTTTTATATCAGGGTAATTTTTATAGAGGTAAGCAACTACTGAACTAAAGATTCCAGAAGTAAAAGAGGGGATAGTTCCAATTGAAATATGACCTACTTTTCCCTCTTGCATAAGCTGCGCTCTTTCAACACCTTTTGCTAAAATCTCCATAGCTTGTCTTGCATATGGCAAGAAGCCCTTCCCAATATCAGTAAGTTCTACTCTTTTTCCTACGCGGTAAAATAGACCGCCGCCAACCTCCTTTTCCAGCCCTTGTATTCTAATACTAACTGTAGGTTGAGATAGGTTTAGGTATCTTGCTGCTTTACTAAAACTCCCCAATCTAACTACGTGTTCGAATGCCTTTAATTGATTAATGTCCAATTTGATATCTCCTTATCATCCATAAAAAATATCTATAGTAACTATAACTAATATTATATTGTTTAATAACTTATCTGTACTATAATTTTTTTATTAGTATTATGAATGGGAGATTAAGTATGGATTTAAAACAAAGAATTAAAGAATTTATTGATATTCAATATCAATCGCCGAGGGGCATCTTAGGTTTATTTGTTGGAGAAAAGATGGTTTTGCAACACCGTCGAGAGACATTATGGACAATCAATTTATTAAAATTAAAAAAAGAAGAAAGGGTATTAGAAATCGGATGTGGGGCTGGATATGCAATGGAAAATATACTTGCCCAACCTAATGTCCAATTTGTAGTAGGGTTGGACATATCAAAATCCATCCTTCGATCAGCTAGAATAAGAAATAGACGAGCAATACGGGAAGGTACAGCTAAATTACTTTTAGGCAGCGTAAGCGACATCCCCCTGGACAATGAGTTGTTTACCAGAGTATTTAGTATCCATTCTATATATTTTTGGGACATTACTCCGGAGACTATTTCTGAAATTTATAGGGTTTTAAAGCCAAATGGAACCGTAACAATAACTCTTTGTAACGGTAAAAATGGTGAAACGTGGACCGGGATACAAAATATGTTAGAAGAAAAGTTAATCCCTTTAATGTTACAAATGGGTTTTAAAGATATAAAAATTTTAAAAGGACCTAATTCAAGAAAATTTCATACTGTTGCTGTTTTTGGAGAAAAGTAAACTAAAAAGGTTGCATAATGCAAGCACTGTAATTCCATAAAAAAAGACTACAAAACGCTGCGCGAATTGTAATCCAAAGGAATTGGTATTCATTATTTTTTAAACTGAAAAAACCCAGGCTGACCTAAATCTGTTTCTCAGAAATATAAATAAGCTTGCATTCATCCGTGACTTTCATGTCATACGGAGGATTGAGTCGGGTCTGGTCATTGCGGATGGCAATGAGGTTGACGCCGCGCTGCCGCAGTTCCTGGGCCAATTCGCCAAATGGCCAGCCTACATATCTACGCGGGACAGGCGTCTCGAAGAAATCGTTGTTCGTTTCGTGGGCTAATAACTCTTGGATGACTTCGGAAATCCCGATGGAAGTGGAGCTCTGGACCAGAAGCCTGCCGTTGATTTCACCCGTATCAATCACTTCGTCGGCTCCTACCCGTTTGAGAGAGCGGATATCGCCGGATAAGGATTCGACGATGACGTGTGCATCGGGATTGAGGTGCTTGATGGCCAAAATGGCTTTCATGGCTTTGGCATCTGCGGTATTCTCGTCTATCCGTTTGTCGCCGAAGATTAGGACGGTCTTCGCATGCTCGATGTTCGCTTTCATCAGCGTTTCATCTTCATTAAAGTTTCCGCGGATGAAGTGAACATTGTATCGATCCATGGGATTCTCTTCTATGTAGCCGTCGATCAAGACAAACTTGACGCCATGGTGACGCTTCTTATAATCGATGATGGCTGATTTCGCCTGCTGATTCCAGTGGCAGATGACAACGTGGTCTTTCATATGTTTTGCACTCAAAAGTCCTCGCTCCTTTCGACTTATTCTCAGCGCCAGCGTCCCGCCGATATTGGCCAGAAGGACGGCAAGCAGACTGCCCCCGAGGACAATCATGGCAATGGCGATCGCCTGTCCTTGCGGGGTGACGGGATACTTGTCCCCATAGCCAACCGTAGCGCTCGTAATGACGGCAAACCAAATGCCATCCCACCAAGAGTGGAAATAAGGGGAGTGCCCTTTTTCGAAAAAATACTCCAGGTACCCGAGCAGCAGAATGACCGACAGCATGACGGTTATGATTTTTGGGAAAATGATGAGGTGTCTGACGGTATTCTGGATGCGCCGGACAACTTCGATAATAATGTAAATGGACACCACCCCCGATCAAAAGAATTATATTTTTATCCTAGCATAAGCAGTTGGGTTGATAAATTCGCTTTACCTACAAGGATAATACCCGTAAATGAAAGTAGGGGAAACACGCGGATGGTTCAACCTGTGGTATTTGACATAAATATATAGACTGTAATTTTGTGGTAAAATGAGAATGGATAAAGGAGTGAAAATAGTATGCACTGGAAAAAATACACGATACTTTTACCCCCATTTATTCTTATCGCCCTCCTCATGGCCATTTATCTTCCTTCGGGTCAAAAACATTATGTAATACTAGCAGCCCTAGTTTTTTGGGCATTCTACTATACTTGGATTTTTATTGAGAAAAAAAGAGGAAAAGAATAGCGGAAGCAGGGGGAAGGTTCTCCTTCTTCTTTTTCACATGTGAGAGAAAGCTCCAGAACCGTCTCCTTGCTTCAAAGTAAAATGCAAAAGAGCTTGGATACCTTCCAAGCCCTTCACCAGTTAATCTGTTCTTTTCAAAAAACCACCCTTAATCGATCTGTAGCTTTATTGCTCTTGTAGCAATAAAAGTTTTAATATGTTTGTCTAAAATTCTTGTGCCGCCAAAATCATCTTCATAAAAACCTGAAATAACAAATCCTGCGTCTATCTGTCCTTGAATTTGATCTTCCAATGTATGTGCATATTCTATTGTTTGATTAGAATTCATATAGTCTTGAACTTCATCTTCTGGCAAATAATCTAATGTAGATGATGGGATGGAATGTTTCACATCAAGAATACCTAATCTCTCTTGATTATCATCAAAAATCCATAATAAAGGATTTGTGAATCCAGCTATTAAAATGCCCTTGTTTTTTAAAACCCTTGAAATTTCATTCCATACAGGGCGAACATCTTTTACAAATAAATTAGAAACGGGATTAATGACAATATCAAAATATTCATTTTCAAAGTCGCTAAGATCCGACATATCGCCTTGAACCGTTTTTAAAGTTAAACCATCACGTTTAGCTACAATTTCATCCTGTTCTAATTGTTTTTTAGAGATATCAGTAACGGTTACATCAGCTCCAGCCGCAGCTAACACTGGAGCTTGCTGCCCTCCACCAGATGCTAAACAAAGAATTTTCAATCCTTCTAAAGATTTCGGAAACCAATTCCTCGGAACTGATTTTTCAGTAGTGACAGTGATTTCCCATTCACCAGATTTACTTTTTTTAATTATTTCACTGCTTACAGCTTGGGTGTATCTAGAACCCTCTTCAACCTTCTTATCCCAAGCTGCGCTATTTAGTTGTGTTGTATCCATGATAAATCCTCCCTTTATGGACAAATGAAATTATTAGCTGCTAAGTTATCAGCATATAGAAGTACACTTAAATAAGAATGTATATAAATAGTAACACAATATACGGATTATTCTTACAAATGGCAGGGGAGCAGGGTTAGTAACGTATAGACGTATAACGTGTACCGACTGTTTAGACCAGAAGATCCGGAAACTTATATAAGAAAATAAGGCAATTCCAGTTTGCCCCGAACTGCTTGGCGGATTTTCCACACCGAGAGAACCTGCTGAGATCGTAAACCGAAGCGGGGAAGATGTATTGGATGGAAAAGCTAAAGTAATCGATAAGACAGGTAAAGATGTGACGGAACTATACATAAAAGGGGCCAATGCTACTTTAAGAAAAGCGAAAGAAGTGAAAGCGACAATCATTGTCCTTAAAGAGAATAGCCCATCTTGTGGAAGTTCAGCTATTTATAATGGTGAATTCAATGGGAAGAAAACTGCGGGAAATGGAGTGACAACGGCTTTACTCAGACGATACGCGCTGCAAGTAATCTCTGAAGAGCAGTTTGGTGAAAATCTCAGTTGAGTGGAAGTAAGCAGGGAACGATTCTCGTGCATCAATCTCTAATGAGAGAGGAATTGCCAGAACCGTCGCCTTCTAACGTAAAGCATCCTTTACTTTAAGCAATTTTTCAAAATATCGCCTTTAAAGCAAGATGAAAATGCATCAAAACAGCTTTCCTGCCCCTTAATAATTTTACTTAACTAATGAAGCCCTCAAATTAACGCCATATTCTAAATAACCCTTCAAACAGGTCAACATATAAACCCAGCCCTCTTTAGTATCTAACAATTGATTTATTATATTGTCTTCATTTTCGTTAAAACCTTCTTCGTTGATTTCAATGATACTTTCAGAATTACCTAATTCATTCAAGGTAATCGTAACTTTATTCCCTTCCTCATTCGCACCCCAATAAAAGGCGATTTTCTTATTTAACTCGATTTCTGTTATTTTTATATCGCCTTGAGCATTATATTCATCATATTTAAGTGTAATTGTCTTACCTTGTTCCCATCTTTCGGAACTCGACGTGAACCAAAAGTTACCTATTTTTGAAGGGTCAACTAAAGCTTCAAACAATTCATTAACAGGCTTCAATATTTTCATTTTCGTAATGTTGTTCATAAATTTCGCCCCTTGGATTTATTTATAATTTAATTTTGTACTTTCGTTCATATCATATCTTTTACCTTCTATGTAACTAGTGTTCTTGTTTTCATTTCGATAAAATGGCCAATAAATCCTTTAAAAATATGTATTATTTTGAGGAAAACACGGGGGCGGTTATCATGTTTCTATTGTATTTGAGGAATGAAACGCCAGAACCGCCCCCATACTTCATTAATGTTCCCGCGGATGAAGTGGACATTGTATCGATCCATGGGAGTTTCTTCTATGCAGCCGTCGATCAAGACAAACCCTTGGATGGCGCGTTGAGCTTCGGCCAGTTCATTATTTTAAGAACGATAAAGAGTAAAAATTTTTATTCCGCATTCGGGTTTATTTCTTAAATAGGAGATTTACACCTTTTTATTAGACAAAAGGGAAGGGTTTTTGCATGCTAATTCGATCAGTAAATCGTGGAAGATAGAGAATGTTTTTTTCTGAAGTTAATAGAGGTTTTTTAAATTAAAAACAGAATAAATCATATTGATGTAATCTTTTGGTAATTCGTAATTAGTTATGTAGCATCAGCTACTTATTAAAGTGAAAATGGGAGGGGAAATAATCATGGATCATTCTGTCTTAAAAATGTACGACTACCACTTATGGGCAAATGAAGTTATTTTAAATCGCTTAAAAGAACTGCCGCAAGACATTTTTCATATGGAAGTTAAGAGTGGTTTTTCTTCGGTGGCAAAAACAATGGCACATATATACCTCACAGATTTAGCCTGGCTCGAAATTATTTCTGGTAAAAGCATGAGTGATGCAATGGCACTTACACATCAATTGAACGAACAGCTGGAAACAAAAAATATAGAGGAAATGGAAGCTGGTTTTTATGATTTATCTAAACGATATAAAGACTTTTTAAGTAGTCAACAAGATTATGAAGCAGTGTTTGAAGTTGATAATCCATATGCTGGTCTCCTGGAAACGACGGTTTCTGAAACCATACTACATGTCGTCACACACGGATCATATCACCGTGGGAATATAGCTACCATGCTGCGGCAAATTGGTCATACCTCTGTTATGCAGGATTTTGGATTATTTCTATATTCAAAATAAAGAAGATTTTTGTGAGATGTGCTCGTAATCATCATTAACGATGAAGGAAATGGATGATAGACGATGAAATCAAATCATAATCACGATAGCCCAAGCAGAGTATTGAGTTCACGTGCTCTAAACCGAACACTTTTAGCCCGGCAGCTTCTTATAAAACGATCCAACATGTCTACTCCGGATGCCCTTGAACATTTAATCGGAATGCAGTCTCAAACACCAAATTCACCTTATGTAAGTTTGTGGACCAGACTAGAGAACTTTAAACATGAGACATTATCTCAATTATTGTTGAATCGCAATGCTGTACGCATTGCACTTATGCGTTCTACTATCTTTCTTGTCACCAAGCGTGATTGTTTGGCGCTCCGTCCTTTAATTCAACCTGTTTTAGATCGGACTTTAAAAGCTAGTTTTGGACGACAACTAAAAGATGTAGATAATAATGAGCTCGCTAAAATCAGTAGAGCTCTTGTTGAAAGTCAACCACGTACATTAGATGAGCTCGGAAACCTGCTTAAAGAACAATGGGAGGACACAGACCCTTCAGCACTCGCTGCGGCGGCACGCAACTTGGTACCATTAGTCCAGATTCCACCTCGAGGAATTTGGGGAGCCAAAGGCAAGGCCATACATACTTCAGTTGAGAATTGGCTGGGTCATTCACTTGTTACCGATTATAATCTAGAATCACTAATTCTACGCTACTTAAAGGCTTTCGGACCAGCGACAATTCCAGATATTCAGATGTGGTGTGGCCTCACCAAAATCCGTAAGGTGATGGAAGGGCTAAGACTTCAATTAAATACTTTTGTTGACGATGATGGAAATGAGCTGTTTGATGTTTCCCATGCAGAATTTCCGGATATTGATACGCCGGTACCCGTTCGTTTTTTGGGTGAATTTGACAACATCCTTCTTTCTCATAAAAATCGTACAAGGATTATTGCTGATGAATATCGCAGCAGAGTCTTTACAGTGAATGGTATCATTAGAGCCACATTTCTTATTGATGGCTATGTCCAAGGGCTCTGGAGGATCGAGCATAAAAGAAAATCATCAACACTCATTATCGAACCTTTTAAATCATTGTCACAGGTTGATAAAGACGAACTAGCGATTGAGGGAGCTAAATTAATGGATTTTGCTGCGGCGGATTTCCAGTTTAAGAATATCGAATTTTTGGACCCAATCGAATAAACAGGAATATCTCATCCTGAGTCAAACAATTAGGATGAAGAGAGCTTATCCTCATTTAGGGAGCTATTCTGCAATTACCTTTTTTTGAAGGGTCAACTAAAGCTTCAAACAATTCATTTACTGACTTCGATATTTTCATTTTCGTAATGTTGTTCATAAATTTCGCTCCTTGGATTTATTTAATCAGATTCCCACTTTTGTCATAGTACTTATATTTAAATTCAATAGATTTCTGTTTAGGCAAATCGATCCACGCAACTGAATTTTCGTGAATGTTGAATACTTTATGAAAGAATTGACCGTTCACGTCTAATTCCATTTTTGCCACTTCATTATCTTTATTGGTCACGAACAACAACTTCCTATTAGGCGACTCTTTGCCATTAAGATAGATTGGGAACGATGCGAGGGACTGATTTTCCCTCTTCTCAATATGTCTCCATTCATAGTTCCCGCGTTTATTTTTGGTGAATTGTATAAATCCAGGATTATTATTCAATAAAAGAGGAACAACCCGTTCATTCTTAATATCCTTTATAGCTAATATTTCTATGGATTGATAGTCATATCCTTCGATGGATCTGACTACCTTTAAAATGGATTCTTCATCATTGCCATACACCTTAGTGTTTAATTTGTATGGGATGATGATAAGTAATAAGATTCCTAAAACAACAAGAATTTTTTTATTCTTCATAAAACATCCCCCCTAATAACTTTAATTCACATGAGAGAGAAAGCGCCAGAATTGTCCCCATGCTTTTATGATGATTTTATATTAAAGCAGCGTGATGCGTTAAGCCAGGAAGGGTTAACTCCATTCTTGTAGAAGTTATTAAGTAAACTTGACAGATTACTGTAAAAAGGAGCAATAACTAATATGGCAAAAACTTCAGGCTGTTTTACGATTGTTTTAAATAAAGAAGGTCATATATTGTTAGCGAAACGAAAGGATTATCCTCTCTGGGACTTGCCAGGAGGAACACTAGATGAAAATGAGACATTAGAGAATTGTGCTATAAGAGAAGCCCAAGAGGAAACAGGATATGTCATTTCAATCAAACAAAAAGTTGGAGAATATTATCAGCCCCAATATGACGATATGCAGCATTTGTTTTTAGGAGAATTAAAAGGCGGTTCTCGGATTGAAAATGGTCCTGAAACAGAAAAAGTGAAGTGGTTTATCCCTAATAAACTCCCTTTACTAATGATTCCTAATAGAAGAAAACAAATTAACAATTATTTGATACATAAAGATAAAATAATAAAGGATTCAATTACAGTTTCTCCATTTAAAATCTCTTTGTTTAAAGTGTTTTTAAGAGCGTTTAGTAAAATGCTGTGATTTTTTTGTTGTGAAACACAGAGTCGCTTCCATTACATTTTGCCTTCTTTGATCCATCCCCATATCCGGTAGCTGCCGAATACGGACACGATGAAAAGCAAAATCATAAAGATTACGTAAATGGATAATCTGTTGATTTCCTGCAATCCTTCACTATTAGCCGATACCCAAATGGATAATCCAACTAGCATCAAGTAACAAAATACATTAGGAATAATCCATACGATTCTTAACTTTGTGTTTTTCAAAAATATCCCCCCTAAAAGCAAGTACGAATATCTGCAAGAAAAGGTGCCATATAAGTTCAGAAGCAGGGGGGCGGTTCTTATTTCGAAAACAGTCTCCACTGCCCTTCGGAAATAACTTCGGCTTCTCCGCCCACAACCTTGATGGCGGTCTGATCATCAATCGCATACGCCGGCCCTTGCATTTCTGCAGCCCATTTTTCCGCGGCAGCCATCGTGTTATGAGGCAGCATTTCGTGTTCCAAGTGGGGGAATATCGAAAAATCGACCAGATTCATCGCTTCATCACCACCGGATGGGGGAGTCCAGCCAACAAAGAACTCACCTATTCTTGGTGCCATCACCATGCTTCCGGCACTCATCCCTACATAGACTGCCTTAAGCGACGGCAAGAGGGCTGCCATCCCGGATTGCTTCATCCAGTGGGAGAGGTAGAGGGCGTCGCCGCCAGACACGAGCAGGACGTCCGTCTCCTGAACCAGCGGAACCCAGCGTTCTCTGTTGATGCTTGGCAGAGCTGTGAGCTCCAGTACGCCTACGGATTTCCAGCCGAGATTGACCATAGGATTCTCGGAATTCCCACTGATGAATTCCCAGGTTCTGACGCCCGGCCCAACCCATGGGTGTCCGTACATTGCAGTGGGGATGCACAGGGCATTGCATTCGGCGATTGGTTTGTCCAGCATATCCACCAGTGCCTCGTGTATGCTCTTGTTATTGACACCTGCCGCTGTGAGCAGTAATTTCATTGAACTTCACTCCTTGTCTTTGGGTGTGAGGCTGTCAACGTTCTTCATCCTTCTGATATTCGCTATCAGAAACGAAGATGCTTCTCGACTATCTACTTCAACATAGAACCCTAAATCACCTTTTAAGGAATCATAAGTGCGTCCACTTGTTTCAGATATGCTATTATTAATAAATCAAAATTAATAAAGGAACGTGAGATGAATGAGCGAAGAAATTATTATGGATTTCCAAACAAAAATCCATCATAAAATTCTATCGGAAAAACAAAACCTTATTACTCAGAAAACAAATCTGTATTCCCATCAGACGCCTGTGAATTTACACGCCCATTTACAAGAGTGGCGTGAAAACATAATTAACATATACGCAAAATCTATTGAGAGTGGGTTGGAAGCCACCTATACAGTACTAAAAGAATGGGGAAACATTACGGTTGATACTTTGGTAGACAACAATCTTCCTTTGGAGTTTGCTATTGATGAAGTTAGGGATTATCGCAAGTTAATAGGATGCATAATTAAGGACGAAGCAATTAAATGTGATTTATCAATAGAACAATTTTACGAGCTAATCTCTGACTTTGATGCTGTAGTTGACCGTGCTGTACATTATCTAAGCATCTCTTATACACGAAAGTTTTATTCGAGGATAAATGTAGCTGAAGCCGCTGCTTTAGAATTATCAATTCCGGTTATTAAAATAACAGATACTATTGGTGTACTGCCGCTGATAGGAGATATAGACACCCAACGTGCCCAAGAGCTGATGAACAAAGCGTTATCTAAAGGAAGCGAATTATCTTTAGAGCATATAATAATTGATCTCTCTGGAGTCCCAATTGTAGATACGATGGTTGCTGACAACATCATTAAAGTGGTGAGTGCCCTCTCGCTTCTGGGGATAAATGCCACACTTTCTGGAATTCGCCCGGAGATCGCTCAAACCATTATTCATTTAGGTATTAATGTATCAGACATCTCTATTTCCAAGAGTTTGCAATTGGCTTTACAAGACTTGCTATAAGGGAAGAATTATCTTTCCCCTGCCTCCGGTAAAGTGATAACTCGCCGCACGCTCGATATTGAGGTTCCGTTATGAAACAAGGGGACGGATCTTGTGTTTCACCTTTTCTTAGAAGAAGGATGCGATTGAACCGTTCCCGTGCTTCACTTAAATTATTGAAGGGAAAGGGGAGGAAGGATGGAGCCATTAAATTTGGCCATTTTGCAAGAGTATCTTGGTATGAAATATAAGGATTGCCGGTCATCGACGGATTTATTTATGAAGCTGGTTGAAGAAGTCGGTGAGGTAGCTGAAGTGTTAAATCAGATGGATGGTCGAAAATCAGACAGCGGAAGTTCCTCATTGGAAAAAGAACTGGCGGACGTCATCCACTACACTGTGGCAATTGCCAGTATCAATAATATCGACTCATCCAAAGTGATTGTGGAAAAGGACAAGATTGCTGCTATTAAATACAAGCAGTCTCCTAATTTAGTAGAGTTCTTAAAAAAGCAGTGACGCATTACGAGGTCACTGCTTTTTTGGTGTCTGGAAAATGATAAAATGCTGCCTTCGAGATCCAGTTCCAGCACCAGGCTTCTCGATGTCTGCCTAATTCTGAGTCGTGGCTGGCCGTATTTGATCTGTTTGCTAGAAGTTTGGGGGAAGTTGCTAGAAGTTTTCAATATTTTGCTAGAAGATCATTGGATTTTGCTAGAACCTTCGTAATTTTTGCTAGAACCCTGCGATTTTAAGATAAAAACAGGGGGCGAACAGCCTTATTCATCAGCATGAAAGGGAGCTCACCTTTGAAACAAAGGGACGGATCTTGTATTTCACCTTTTCTTAGAGGAAGGATGCGATGGAAGCGTTCCTGTGCATCCTTTTTACCTGAGAGAGGAGCGGTGACTGAAGACGAAGAAGAATTCCCCAATTTCTGGTGCCATCACCATGCTTCAGGCACTCATCCCCACATAGAAGGCCTTAAGCGTCGACATGAGGTCTGCCACACCGGATAGTTTCATCCACTGGGAGACGATGACCTGAGCAGGACGTCCATTTCCTCGACCAGCAGCCACCGTACATGGCTATTAAAGCTAACCCAAAATCTCAATATCTTTCAAATTCAACTTATTAAAATCAACCTTAATTGCCCCCATTTCATATATGACATTCGATCTGTTGTTAAATCCACCATGGTCATCATTGCCTATGGTTATTAACATATTATTTTTTTGACAAAAATCTATAAGAACATTTGTTGTTTCTTCTGTATGAGTTGTGTAATAACATTCAAAGCCATCTGCGCCCATGTTTTTTAGTTTTGTTAAAAGAGGTTCTATTTCAATAAGATTATTCTTCATTGTTTCTCCGATGTGGGCAATAACTGCTTTACCATTGGCCTTATGTATCACATTTATTACATGTTCTATTGATGGAAATGAATTTTCTAATTTAATATGATGATCACTGATGTGCTTAAAAAAACTAGGAACTTCATTAACTAAGTTTTTGCTCTTTAGATAGTCAAAACCTTTCCAACCACCGTTTTTTAGATTTCGTTTGTAAGAATTAAAATCTTCTAAACTTATTTCCGTATAGTCAACACTCATCTTTTTTATTAATTCTAAATCCATATCAGCATAAACCGTCTCGCATTGTTTGCAGATGTCAATTATCTCTTTATTTTCAAAATCGAAGTCATATGCGAGGACATGAAATTCTTTATCTTCAAAAGAGGCAGAGATTTCTGCTCCACGAATTAATTTAATATCATACGCTTTACACAAAGGTATAAGCTCGTTATAAGCTGCCGTGGTGTTGTGGTCGCTTACACATAATAATTCAATGCCGAGCTCTCTTGCCCTCTTGACAATTTCCTTAGGAGAACGGGTACTATCCGAATAGTGTGAATGAATATGTAAATCTGCATACATGATAATTTCACCTCTAACTTGTACTCATATAAATTGATAATTTAGGTAGATAAAAACACAACTAAAAATGATTTGGGATTCCTTTTGAAAATTAGACAACCCTCTTTGGTTATCCTCTTCTTCAACTATTCTGCTAATTTGTCCCGATCTCTTGCCGCTAACACAAACTGGTTCATTACGTATACCGCGCTTTTTGCCAGATCCACCTCGTTTTCGAGGTTCTCTGCGTTTAATAATAAATAATTCAACATCAATTCCTAAATCACCTTCCAAAAGGGGAGGGGGAAAGTATGTCCAATACCATTAAAAGCGGTCGTCCGCGACTTCATTCTTCTTGGCAATCGAAAATTTTGCGGATAGATTTAACTCGAAATATAGGAAAAAGGCACAACTAGAACGGCAGCCTAGTTATGCCTTTTTTTCAACTTTTTTTCTAGGTTATCGGGTGCCGCCTGTAAGATGTGCGTCAAACATATCAATGATCTCAAGGAACCTATCGGCTTCCCTAAAAACATGGTCTGCTAATAAAGGATGTATAATGCTCTGGATTTTGCATTGCTCAATTAAATCACGGGCTGTTTTCTTAAAGTCCCTAAGAGATGCGACCGACACCCGGTTTTGATCAAGGAATTGATCTAAAAGAGGAACTGTTTGAGATTGCGGCTTCATAGATTCCAAGTCCCTCGCTTGATACAGTAATTGATCAAAATCATTGCTGAAATTCCGTGCTAAATCAACTAGCTTCCTTTCTGAAGGATCAAGCAGATGGCCAATAAATTTGGCATGATCTGCCATAATCCTTAAAAAGAAGACATTTTCTTTAATAATGGCATCCGGCAGAGCTTGTAATTTTCCTTCATTTAATTCAATTAATCGTTTTCTAAAATAATTTGCTTCCCTACTTGTATGGTCAACCAAAAGTGGAAAATTATTTGCCCCTGGCAATTTGCAGGTGAGAATTAATCCTAATACTTTCCGTTTAAATCCGAAAATATTAGTTGCAGCTTGTTGTACCTCTGAATTAAATCTTCTTATTTGTTCGGGGTCTGTTTGATTATTAAAGGAATGGGCAGTTTGTTCAATATGTTCAAATAAGCGATAAAATTGATTAGCTTCTTGAATTAGTTGAGTATCTTCTGCTCGAAAACCCAATCGAAGAAATAAAGAATGTTCTTTCATAATCCTTCCCCAAAAACGAATTTCATTTAAAGAACGCTCAACAAACAATCCAGATGTAACACCTGTATCAGCATGTAAAGATGTATGATCCCTGTTCATTCAATACCTCCCCAAGATAATCCTTTTGCTCTATTCATATTTACAACGTAAATTGAATATGCCCTAAAGCAAAAGTTTCGTAAAAAGATAAAGATTGAAACCCCATAAGCGGTCGTCCGCGACTTCATTCTTCTTGGCAATCAAAAATTTTGCGGATAGATTTAACTCGAAATATAGGAAAAAGACACAACTAGAACGGCAGCCTAGTTGTGCCCTTTTTCGCGCAAAACTTCCGATTGACCCCTATAAGAACCGTCCCCACGCTTCTAACCACCAACACACCAGAATATCCTTTTAAAGGGCTCCCGTTATATAATAAAATCATTCCCATTCAGGAGGTACATATGAAACAACAAAACTATGAAAATCACAGCAAGCTCGATCCGATGTTTCATTTGGGCATCGCCCTTTTGACGCTTGCAACACTGGTTTTATCCATCTTATTCTATGTGACACATGTTGGGGAAGAGACGCTTCTCAGTTTCGTGATTCTGTTTGGCGCAATCATATTCCTTCTCGTGATGATAAGGTTGCGGACGTACCCGCTGCAGGTTCAGGACCGAGTCATCCGTGTAGAGGAAAACTTCCGCTACTACCGTTTGACAGGAAAAGCACTGGATCCGAAGCTTTCCATGAAGCAGATCATCGCGCTTCGCTTTGCACCGGATGAAGAGCTGCCGGGACTTGTGGAACGCACATTGGCAGAGAACCTGGAGCCGAAAGAAATTAAACAAGCCGTGCAAAATTGGCGGGCCGATCATTACCGAGTTTGATGCAAGTAAAAACAGTCGTTATGGCTGTTTTTTATTTGCGTAAAAATTTTTCCAAAAACTTCTTGTAAAACGACATTGGTGTCGTTATAATAAAATTAACAAAACGACACTGATGTCATTTTTAAAAGGAGAATGAAAAATGAGTCCTTCATTGAGGCAAAATAAAGGCTTTATGACGTTGATGGCAGCGCAGGTCATCTCGAATCTGGGGGATTGGCTCAGCATTGTCGCCATCATTACACTGGTCGGATTAAAATGGGAAGCAACACCGATGAACATGTCACTCGTCATCCTGAGCCTGGCCGTTCCGATGGCAGTCTTGGGACCGATCACAGGGACCATCGCGGACAGATTTGAACGGAAACGGCTGATGATTGCTTCCGATATCATTCGGGGCTGCGTATTCCTCTTAATGACGCTTGCGACAAATGTTTGGATGGTATACGGACTCCTGTTTCTGACCGGCATTTTCTCTTCCTTTTTTAACCCGGCAAAAAACGGGAAGTTAAAAGAGATGGTCAAAGATGAAACGATCAAAGAAGCGATGTCGATTACCTCCATGATTGAATCTGCGACGAAGATTGCCGGCCCCATGGTCAGCGGAATACTCGTGTCAGCAATGGGAGCGCCCCATGTCTTTTTCATCAATGCAGCGACATTTTTCATTTCAGCACTATTGATTTTCTTTTTGCCAAAAACGGTCAAGGCAGTGGTCACTGCGAACGAAAACGGGAAGAAAGACGGGTCTTCCTTTAAAGAAGACATCAAAGTCGGAATCAGCTTCATCAGGAAAAGCCGCTTCCTGATGTATGGACTGTTTTTGCTCGGCTTCAGCCTGTTGATCCTGCAAATGTCGGATTCGCAGATCATCATTTTGCTCAGAAATCTGACGAATGTATCGCCTGACCTGTTTGGCTATGCGGTTGCCTGCTCGGGGATTGGGATGCTTTTGACAGGATTCTTTCTTTCGAAAAAATCGGTTTACAACGAATTTGTCTACATGTGCTTTGGCGTGTTGGGAATCGGACTGGGGTTTGGGTCCATGGCAGTCCTGACGAATTATGATACGCCGATGTCCTTGATGTGGGGGCCGATTCTTGGACTGTTTGTCGGCGTCGCCGCGGGATTGGTGTTCATCCCATTCCAGGCGGCCGCACAGGAGAAGACGCCGGTCCATATGACGGGGAGGGTCTTTGGCGTCATCAGCAGCACGACCCAGACGGCAACCATCATCGGGCCGTTGGCAGGAGGAGGGCTCGCCACCATCATCGGAATTATTCCTTCCTTTCTCATCACGAGCTCCCTATTAATCATCCTATTTATCATTTCCATCATCGTAAGAAAGAACGTAGAAGAGGGGGAGACAATTGTCGCCGAAAGTCAGTCCAGCACACAAACAGCAGCGCCGCGTTAATCTATTGAAAGCGGCAGAAGAAGTATTCATCGAGCACGGGTTCGAAAAGGCAACCATGAAGCATGTCATGGACCAGGCAGAAGTCAGCAGGGGAGGCCTGTATCAATATTTCTCCAATAAAGAAGATCTGTTTGAAGCTTTGATCGAGGAGAAGCAGGATGAAGTAATCAATGGCTCTGTGGAATATTTCATCCAACAGCAAGGCTCCTGCTGGAATGCGCTGCTCGCGACATTCTTGGGGGATAAAAAACTGCCGAATGATAAAATGGATCCGCTAGCACCTTCAAAGCTGGAATATTTCATTACGGGCAGAAACGAAAAAAGAAGGCAGGATCACGCGAAGAAACGGTTTCAAAAAGGTTATATGATAACGCAAAGAATTATTGAAGAAGGGGTAAAAGCAGGAGAGTTTACTCCGAAATTCGATCCCGGTGTCATAGCAAAGTCCATTATCTCCCATATCGATGGGATGGCCATCGACCACGCCATATTAGGTTCCGAGACGATTCAATTGAAAGAACAAACGGAACTTTTAATCGAGCATCTAAAATGGTCCCTCGATTTGAAGGAATAAGTCGTTTTATGCCGAATATGCAAGTAGAAGCAGAAGCAGCTTTCGACAAGGTGCTTCTTTTGGTGAAAAAAGAGAAAAGGACCTGCCCCCAATACATAGACGCTTTACCGTACCGGGGGTCAGGCACCCATAAGGAGGCTCATTATGCCGAATGAAATCATGGTAGATGTACAAGGACTGGTGAAACGATATGGCTCCTTTACGGCAGTGAAGGGCGTCCATTTTCAAGTGGAAAAAGGCGAGATCTTCGGGCTCCTCGGTCCGAACGGGGCTGGGAAGACGACAACAATCGAGATGCTTGTCGGACTCCGCAAACCCGATGAAGGAACGGCCGTATTGTCAGGCTATGATGTCCGGAAGAACGTGAATCAAGTGAAAGAGGTCATCGGGGTGCAGCTGCAGTCGACGTCGCTGTTCGAACTGTTGAAGGTGGAAGAGATCCTCCGTCTGTATGCAAGCTTTTACCCGAGTCATGTCGATATCGATGAATTGATTGGCGACATGCTCCTGACCGAGAAGCGGAAAGGACGAATCAAGGGATTATCCGGCGGACAGAAGCAGAGGCTTGCGATTGCACTCGCCCTGATCCACGACCCGAACATCGTGTTCCTCGATGAACCGACGACGGGGCTTGATCCCCAGGCAAGACGGACGCTGTGGGACATTGTCCTTCGGCTGAAGGAACGTGGGAAGACCGTCATCCTCTCGACTCATTACATGGATGAAGCCCATGTGCTCTGCGACCGCATCGGCATCATGGACCAAGGGGAGTTGATCGCCCTCGACACGCCGCAGAACCTGGTGAAAACCTTGCAGTCGGCTAGCACAATCGAATTCCATCTGAACAATCCGCCTGAGCCGGAATGGTTCGAGCGGATGGACGGGGTGAAGGAAGCAGCCGTCAAGGATGCCTTCGTCCAGCTGTATACGGATGACCTGCAGCTCGCCTTGACCTCACTCATCGAAGTGGCGTCCGAGCGGGCAATTAAAATTGAAGACCTGCAGACAAGGCAGGCGACATTGGAAGATGTGTTCATTCACATGACAGGAAGGAGGCTGCGAGAATCATGAGAGGCTACTGGCAGCTAACACTCGCCCAATTGCGGATCTTCGCACGCAACAAGCAAGTCCTATTCTTCACCCTGCTGTTCCCGATCATCCTGATGGTTGCCCTCGGATCCTTCGCTGGAAAAGGAGATTCCCTCAGCTTAGATGCAGGACTGATCGACAAGGACAAAACGGCAGAATCCAAAGACTTAAAGGCATTATTCAAGAAAAATGACGGGATCAAACTCGTAAACTACGACAACACGAAAGCTGGGAAAAAAGCCGTCAAAAACGGGGACATCCAGCTTCTCATCGAAATCCCGAAAGGCTACGGGGATAACGTGAAAAGTGAAGGGAAAGAATTCGCCCTTCCTGTCTATTACAATGAGAAAAATCTGACGACCGCAGAACTCGGCCTCACCGTCGTGAACGGCATCGTCGATCAATACAGCAAGCACCTGGCCGGATATAAGCCTGCCGTGACGATTCAAAAGGTCGGCATCGAAGCCATCAATATCCGTTACGTCGATTTCCTTGTCCCAGGGATCGTCGCTATGATGATCATGAATAACAACATGAACGGCGTCGCCGGACAAATCGCTGCCTGGCGTGAGCGGGGGATCCTTCGCCGCATGCAGGGAACAAGGCTCAAAGCATCGACATTCATCGCAGCCCAGATCACAGCAAGGCTCGTGCTGAACGGAACGCAGGCCCTGCTTGTCGTCCTCATTGCCAATCTCATCTTTGGCATCAACGTCGCAGGCTCCTGGGCCGCCTTAATCTTCTTCATCATTCTTGGTACATTGGTGTTCATGTCCTTGGGCTTCATCATCGCAGGGCTTGCCAAGAACCCGGAGAGCGCCGGCCCGATCGCTGGATTCGTCACATTCCCGATGCTGTTCCTCGGCGGAGTCTTCTTCCCCGTCAGCAACATGCCGGACCTCATCCAGCCCATCGTCAAGGTGCTCCCGATTGCCCACCTGAGCTCTGCCCTCAGGGAGACCATGAACCTGGGAACCCCGTTTCTCGATTTGGGGACCGATACACTGATACTGGCAGTCTGGCTCGTTGGCGGATTTGCGCTGGCTAGTTGGGTGTTTAGGTGGGAGTAGGGCTCTTTTCTCAAGGTTTGTTGCTTTAGCCATTTAAAACTGGTTAGCTTATGCAATCCATGCAGAAAATTCAGCTGGAAAAGATCCTGGATACTACATTTCAAGGCTCCAAACATCTATTTTCACGTTAAAATCGGCATTAAGATTTTAACAACAATGTTTACGAAAACAGCCTTAAAATAAAAATATAAAAGGCCAAGTCCGATAATTTTGGACTTGGCCTTTTAGTATGAAAAAAGATAGAAACTGGCGGACCTGACCCCCAGTCCATTGACGCTTTACTGCGCCGGGGGTCAGGCACCCTAAAAAAAACCGTTTAATACTTTTATTATAGGCTCATAATGATAGTAATCTGAAACAGGAGCATCCTACCTTATGAAAAGCAGATTTTCAAAGAAAAAAGATACAGAAAAAAACGAATCGATCAAAACGGTATCCCATTTTGAACCATTTAAAAAATCAACGGACTTCATTTGTTTCCCAATCCCTTCGCAAAACCCTATTTTGCACATGGGCTATTATCATTCCCTGATTGATGCGGAAATTTTGCATCGGGATATTCTGCCGTTTATTAATCGGGTCGAAGAGATTTCAATTGATAAATTACTGGATGCTTTACCTGTAGAAAACATGATAATAACAGAAGAGAAGGAAACCATCCAAACCAATCTATTAAAAGGATATGTGATGATTTGTTCTGTTAATGAGCCGAATCGTGTTATTTTGATCAAAGCAGGAGTCGTGCGTACTAGGCAAGTATCATTGCCTGAAGTTGAATTCAGTGTCGTCGGACCAAAAGAAGCTTTGGTGGAATCCTTGGACACGAACATGAATCTGGTAAGGAAGAGGCTCCCGATTCCTGAACTGATTGCTACTGAAGTCATAGTTGGTAAGCTGTCAAAAACGAGAGTGGCCGTCTTGTATATTGAAGGGATTACAAATGAAGAGAATGTGAATACGATGATTCAGCGCCTGAGAGATCTCGAAGTGAATCAAATCAATGACAGCTCCTATATCACACAATTGATTCAGGACAATAATAATTCCATCTTCCCGCAATTCGTAGATACGGAACGACCAGACAGGCTTGCGGCAGTGCTGGCAGAGGGGAAAATTGTCATATTAACAGACGGCTCGCCAAGCGGTCTCATTGGGCCAACTACATTAGTAGAATTCTTCTCGGCATTTGAAGACTATTTCCTTAATTGGCTGGTGGCCTCGTTCTTCAGGCTGGTAAGGGTGTTTTCGGTCATATTTTCCATCCTGGTAACACCGATCTATGTAGCGGTTCTTACCTATCACTATGAATTGATTCCAAAGGACCTTATTAATACACTTGTGACTTCAAGAAGCGGGATTCCACTTCCGCCAATATTGGAAGCTTTAACATTGGAACTTGCCATTGAGCTCCTCCGGGAAGCCGGAGCACGACTGCCGACCAAGGTCGGGCAGACAATCGGTATCGTTGGCGGTATCGTCATCGGGACTGCTTCAGTCGAGGCTGGTCTTACTAGCACCGTTTTGCTAATCATTGTCGCGCTGGCAGCACTTGCATCCTTTACCACACCTGTTTATCAAATGGGTAATACAATCAGGCTCATCCGGTTCCCATTTTTAATTTTTGCTCACGTGTTAGGTTTGATCGGTGTTTCCATTTGTACATGTTTTTTACTCATACATCTCCTCAAATTAACGTCACTGGGGAGGCCATATCTTGAACCCATTTATCCACCAAGATTTTCTGACTTAAAAGATGCGATGGTGCGGCTTCCATTTTCATTTCAATCGAAGCGTCCTATCGAACTCCAAGCGGAAGATACTATGAGGTACGATGGGAAGTCAGCAAAAGAAAAGGATACGAAATAATTAATGGAAAGAAAGTTGTGAAATAAATGGATGTGGGTAGAAGCGATCAAGTCTCATCATTCCTCATGTTTTTCTTGATACACTCCATCCAGATTGGAGTGGGAATATTAGGATTTGAACGAGCCATTATTTTGCAAGCAGGAAATGATGCATGGATGGTCGTCATTATTGCAGGTCTCCTATTCAATGGCGTCATTTGGATGATGTATGCACTGTTGAAAAATGACCAATCGGACCTGGCTGACTTGCATAGAAACTATTTTGGGAAATGGGTTGGCGGTTTTTTGACCTTGATTTGGTCAGCCTACTGGTTCGCCATGGGAATTACAGTCATTCGTACATATATGGAAGTCGTTCAAACGTGGATGTTCAAAGAAATCAGCGTGTTCTTTTTTTCATTAATCTTGGTCCTTCTTGTTTATTATGGATTATCTGGAGGCTTCCGGATCGTTGCAGGAATTTGCTTTTTAGGGGTTGTCGTCCCATTTTATTTAATTTTAACTTTCATTTTTCCATTTAAATATGCTCATTTTCATAACTTGCTGCCCATTTTCAATCATTCCATTAATCAAATGCTCATGGGTACGAAAAATATGACGTTAAGCTATTTGGGGATCTCCACTTTCATGATGTTCTATCCGTATATCAAGGATCCGGAAAAGTCGCAAAAATGGGCTCATTTCGGAAATTTCCTTACCATGTTCATTTATTTATTTGTCATCATCACTGCTATTGCGTATTACAGCGAAGCACAAATTGTAAAACAGATATGGGCAACCCTTTATATGTGGAAGATTGTCAGCATGCCATTTGTGGAAAGGTTCGAATATATCGGCATCACATCATGGGTGCTGGTCATTCTTCCAAATGTATGTTTATCCCTATGGGCAGCTGTTAATGGAAGTGCGAAGATATTTAAAATCAGTCCCAAAATCATGCTTTTTATATTTATGCTTCTTGCCCTTATTTGCTGCACATTGTTAAATGGGAAAAATCAGATTGAACTCTTGAATAAGTATCTTTCACTGGCAGGTTTGATATTGATCAGCATGTATCTTCCTGTACTTCTTATCATTACGAAAATCATTGCGAAAGTTAGGAGGGGGCGGTCATTAAAAAGTGGTTCATAGTCTTTCTAATCGTAAGTGGGCTCCTTTCTGGCTGTATGAAGATAAAACAAAAAACGCTCGATGATGTTCAGATGGCTACGGCAGTTGGCTACGATTATGTAGATGAGAATTCGATTGAAGTGACAGCGGTTGCCCCTAACTATCAGCCTGATAAAAAAGTAATCAACGAAGTATACTCTGCGGTCGGTGAGCTTAGCAAAGAAGTGCGGAATAAAGTAAATGAACAATCGGAAAAACCATTTGTCAGTGGAAAGATACAACTCGCACTCTATAGTAGAAAACTAGCCGAAAAAGGGATTATCGAAGTCATCGATACGCTGCAGCGGGACCCGAGTGTTGGTGCAAGCGTCTTATTGGCGGTTGTAGACGGCAGCTGTAAAGAGCTATTAAATATCCAATACGGAAATAGTGATAACGGAATTTATCTTTCCAATTTAATCGAGCAAAACGAAGATATGGGCATCATCCCTATGTCCAACCTTCATACTTTTCTATATTCTTACTATTCAGAAGGAAAAGATCCCTTTTTGCCTATGATGGCACTTAAAGATGGAAGAGCAAGCTTAGCCGGCCTTGCGTTCTTCAATAAAGATAAAATGGTCGATACCTTTAATGGACAGGACGTCTTCATATTCAAAAGCTTGTTGGAGAATAGTGAAACGGACGGATCCATAGAGGTAAAACTGCAGTCAAAAGACAAATATGCCTCCCTTGCCAATATTCAATCATCAAGATCAATTTCTATTCCCAGCCCCATGACGACCAAACAAATAACCATATCCGTTAAGATCAAGTCCGTACTAAGAGAAACCTCCGGCAAAAATCTAACACCGAAAAAAGTAAAGAATATCGAGAAAATGGCAGAAAAGGAATTTGAAAAAAGAGCAGAAAAACTAATCAAAAGATTCCAAAGTGAAAACATTGATCCCTTGGGAATTGGAGAAGAGACAAGGACTAGCACACGGCATTGGAATTATGATCAATGGAAAACGATATACCCAGAAATTCCAATCAAAGTCAAAGCGGATATCAGAATCCTGGAAACGGGTGTAATAGATTGATGTATTGAGTACCATTGCATGAGTAGTTTTATTTAAAAAAACGAAAACCAAGTCCGAATCTATATGCGGACTTGGTTTTTTTATATCAGATACATATATTTCTTAATTGCACTGCCTCTGTAAAGACTATCCTGATACCCCTCTCTTGCCCAGTATGCGGGTGAGCCATCTTCTTTTTAGTCAGCATAATATTATATTATTAATTCGATTTCTTACAAAATACACAAAAACCATTTTATGTAAATAATACTCATAATTTGTAGTATAATGTAACTATTACAAATTTTGGAGTGTTCTATTAATATGGCTTATACAATTCCCGAAAGCATACGTTCTACAGCAACAGCCGGAGAACGGCTCCTATTCCGTACATTAAAGACATATCTTCCAGAGGACTTTATCGTATATTACGAACCCGAAATCCACGGGAAGCGGCCGGATTTTGTCATAATCGGCCCTGATTTGGGGTTGATTGTACTAGAGGTTAAAGATTATACCAAGAATACGATATTACAAATCAATCATGATGAATGGCTTTTGCATACGTCTACAGGCTCCCAAACAGCAGTGAAGAGTCCGCTTAAGCAAGCAAGGGAGTATGTTTTCCATATTGCAGACTTCTTGAAGAAAGATAAGAATTTAATAAATCTTGAAGGTAAATATAAATATCAACTAAAATTCCCTTTTGGCTTTGGAGCCGTATTTACTCGCCTCACCCAAAAAGACTTTATAGAAAATGATTTATATTCGGTTATTGAACCATCCTTTTGTTTGACCCGTGATGAAATTGATCCAGAGAAGGAAGGGTTCTCCGAAGAAATTCTAATTGAGAAGATATTAAATATGTTTTCTGTACCTTATCGGCTAAGGGAGCCGTTAACCAAAGGTGAGATTGATACAATTAGGTTTCATCTCTTTCCGGAGGTCAGAATCAGCGCCGAGTTTAAACAGCCTGTCCCTTATCAAGATCAGCTGCTGTTGTCTCTGCATGACATTCGCACAATGGATTTGCACCAGGAAAATCTGGCGAAGCAGATTGGGGATAAGAATCGTTTAATACGAGGAGTGGCTGGAAGCGGGAAAACACTTATTCTTTCAAGCAGGGCCAAAATATTGGCGAAAGAACAGCCGGATTGGAAGATACTGATTCTTTGCTATAATATATCACTTTCTCGAAACATTGAACAAATGATCTTTCACATGATGAATGAACCGGACAATCTATTTGACTTCGATTTTTCAAAGGAAGATGCAGTCAAGAAACAGCACAATATTATCGTCAGAAATTTTCATTCATGGCTCAAAAACGATCTCAAAATAACAGAGGGCAATATCCCAGGAGTTTTGGAGAAAATCAAGAATGGAGAAGCGATCCTTCCGAAGTACGATGCGATTTTAATAGATGAAGGGCAGGATTTTGAAGCATCTTGGTTTGAACTGGTCAGCAGTCTATTGAATCCAGATACAAAATCTCTTCTGCTTGTAGAGGACCGTGCCCAAACGATCTATAAACGAAAAAGATCCTATCTTCAAGATACCGGGTTGAGCTTCCAGGGAAGATCCAAGGTGCTAAATATCAATTATAGAAACACAGCTCAAATTGTTAAGTTTGCTTGGGATTTCTATAAGACCAACTCTTCACTAAAATACAAAGTCGTAAACAAAGAATTTGAAGGAGAAATCATTGCTCCTCAAAGTACCCGTAGAAGAGGGGTGGAGCCTGCGATTATCAAGAAGGACAATTTCTTTCAAGAGGCCCAGCTGGTGGCCAAACAAATATCAAGGCTGCATAAAGAAAAAAATGTCCCTCTGTCAGAGGTTCTTATTCTGTATCGGATAAAAAAATCGTATCATACAAGCTATATTGATATTCTTCAAAAAGCATTGAAAGAACAAGGAATAGAGTACTTTTGGCTAACTGAAAATAATGATAGTAAGAGGAACTTTGATAAAGACGATGATCGTGTGAAAATCAGTACGATCGATAGCAGCAAGGGGCTGGATTTTCAAGCCGTGTTTATTGTAAATATCGATAACATGCCTTTCGCCCTGGAAGAAGATGTGGAGAGAGAAGTTTCACTATTATATATCGGGATGACAAGAGCGAAGGAATATTTATGTCTATCCTATTCCGGCGAATCTGAATTCACCAAATACTTTGAGGGGCTGCTTATAGAGAGGCAGAGCGGAAAGACGGATGAGAAGAGTGGGTGAGGTCCTGTTTCTGTTACCAGTTCCCGATGGAAAGAATCATAGAGAAGAAGAGGTGAAATGAATAGTGAATTTTGCACTAGCTACCCTCAAGGACGTTGATTGTCTGAATAAAGGAGATTAGAGGGATCAAACGGATTGAAGGGAGCGGCGAATGGGATGTAATTTCCTCATTCGAGAATTGGTTTGCATTATGTAATAGTGGATTCCTAGGGACGCATTGTTTCTAGGGATTTTTTATAGCAAGAAATTAATTAATAATAATTCTAAACCATTATTAAATGATAGAATTGTAGATAATAATACAAATACTAGGAGGTCAATATCTTGCCAACTTACAACAAATTAGTCAGAGATAAGATCCCACAAATCATTGAAAAGACGGGGAAGGAATTTTCTACAGAAATTCTGAATGAGCACGATTACATAAAATATTTGAAAGAAAAAAGTTATGAGGAGCTGGATGAGTATTGCGCAGCTAAAACGGATGGAGATGCCGTGGAAGAGCTGGCGGATCTTTTAGAGATTATTCATGCTTTGGCTAACCATCATGGCTCATCCATCGATGATCTGGAGAAGGTACGAAAGGAAAAAGCGGAGAAGCGCGGAGGTTTTGATGAGAAGATTTTTTTAATTGAGGTTGAGGATTGATTTTATGAGTTCTATTCAGTTAATCACTACCGGGTTGGGATTAGAGCTACAAGAAAAGATCCGATCTGGGAAGACCATTTATATCATTACATCTTTCTCCATGAAATCAGGTGTCGAATTGTTGAAGTATTCTTTACGTTTTGCTGCAGAACAAGGAGCGGATATTAAGATCCTAACGGGTGATTATTTATATATTACTCAGCCCGAAGCACTGAATAGTTTACTGTCCATTCACCCATCAATAGAGGTTCGGTTGTGGAAGAGTAAGGGAGTCAGTTTTCACCCAAAGGCATATCTGATTGAAACAACTGAACACGATCATTTCTTTATTGGGTCTTCTAACTTGTCTGCTTCCGCTATGGGGAAGGGGGTTGAATGGAACGTTCTTATAGAAGACGATAAGAAGATTTTTGAAGAAGGATCCGAGGAGTTTGTCAGCTTATTTTATCATGATCAAACCACCCCTTTGAATGCTGAAAGTCTTTTAGAATATGAAATGAATTATAGGGGCTTTCATCAGAAGCATACTAACATTGGGAAAGTATGGACTGAAAAGGAAGAAGTAGATTTGATGCTTCCTACCGAGGAAAAGCAGGTACAGGAAAACTATGTATTAGAGAATCCTGCTGCCTATGGGGAAATTGCACCCCGGTTTGCTCAAATAGAAGCTTTGGAAGAATTAGAGAAAACACAAGAGGAAGGCTACCGTAAAGCGTTGGTAGTCATGGCAACTGGCCTGGGAAAAACCTATTTGGCTGCTTTCTTTGCGAAACGATTTAAGAGAATTCTCTTTGTTGCACACCGTGAAGAAATTTTGAAGCAGGCAGAAAAATCGTTTAAGAATGTCATACCTGATTTAACAACAGGACTTTATAACGGCACCATAAAAGACGGAGCGGCAGATGCCGTATTCGCTTCTATCTTTACACTTAGTATGCAGAAGCATATCAAACGGTTTTCTCCAAATGACTTTGACCTTGTTATTATTGACGAGTTTCATCATGCAGCGGCTAACACCTATCAAAAAGTATTGAATTATTTTCAGCCTCAATTCTTGCTGGGCATAACGGCTACTCCAGATCGAAATGACAACCGTGATATTTATGGAATCTGTGAAGGAAACCTTGCCTATTGTATCGATTTTCTACATGCAATCGGTCATGGATGGTTGTCTCCGTTTAATTATTATGGAGTATACGATGATACGGATTATTCGCAAATTACATGGCTGGGGACGAGATATGATGAACAAGAGCTTCTATCGGTACAATTAAAGAAGAGCTATGCGAATAAAATTATTGGGGCTTGGGAAAAGCATAAACAAACGAAGTCGTTAGTGTTCTGTTCTTCCATCCATCAAGCTGAGTTTTTATCTGGGTTTTTTAACGAACGAGGAAATCGAACGGTAGCCCTTACATCAAAACCAACTGGAATTAGTAGATCTCAAGTCATTACCATGCTGGAAGAAGGAGAGCTTGATGCTATATTCACAGTTGATTTATTTAATGAAGGTGTAGATATTCCTTCTGTAGACACCCTACTCTTTGTGCGCCCAACAGAATCGTTAACCGTATTCACCCAGCAAGTAGGACGTGGTCTCAGATTACATGAGAACAAAAATCACTGTGTAATTATCGACTTAATCGGAAATTATCGTAATGCTGACATTAAGATATCACTGTTTGATCATGGAGAGAAAAAAGGGAAGGGAACTAGTATTATTCCAACTACTCCAGAGTCATGCTCATTGTATTTGGAAACAAGAGTGGTTGATCTACTGACGGAGATGGCCCGTAAAAAGCAGCCCAGAAAAGATGCTCTTAGGGATGCATATTTTGAGCTTAAATATGAACTTGGAAGAAGACCGAGTTATTTAGAGCTTCATTTGCTTGGGAGAATGGGAGCAAAAGCTTACTATGATGAATGGAAGTCGTATCATCGTTTTCTATTTGAGAATGGGGAATTCGATGAGGTAAAGCAAGAGGTATATGAACAGTATAAAAACTGGTTCAAAGAAGTTGAAAAGACTGGGATGAGTAGAAGTTATAAGATGGTGTTATTAGAGGGTATGCTGGAAAGAGGACCAGCAGATTGGTATAAGCCGATAACTGCTACAGAGGTTGCTCCATACTTCCACTTTTATTTAACCAGTGAAAAATACAGAAAACGCATTGACTTCTCCGGTAAGTCTCATAAGCAAATGTGGGATTATGATGAAAAGAAGGTTTCGGGTTTGATTGCTAAGATGCCAATGAGTAAGTGGAGCGGCAGTTCGAAAGGACTTATTTCCTTTGAGAATGGGTTATTTGATGTGCAGTTAGAGGTTCCTGAGCGGTTTGAGACGATTGTTTATGAGTTTACAAGAGAAATATGTGAGTATAGGTTGCATTCTTATTTTCAGAGGAAAGTGACGAACGAAGAAACATTAATGTAAGTTTTTTATTTATATAATTTAAGAATGTAAAAGGAAAAAGCCGTACCCATAGAGCGGGTACGGCTTTCTCCATCACAAAATATTCTTATTAGCTCTAGGTACCAAATAGGACGGCATTTCTTCTTCCAGTTCCCAAACGAAACTCATGGGCTTGTTTCCGGAATGTTTAATGTAGTTGGCGGTTCCTAGGAATACAAACGGGGAGGGAATGCTGCCAATTTCCTTTTTATATTCCCGGACAAATAAAGCGATTTTTCCATCGTTTTGACGATGATGTATATATCGCTGCCCCGTTGGACTATCCTCACTTACTTTACTTTGGGTCTCCCAATGAAATAACTTCTCGTTAATTGCATAATCCTCATATAGTGTTGAAGGAGAAAAGTCTTTTTCAGATTTGTTTAATGTGATAAAGAAAATATCTAGGTTTTTTTCTTTAAAGTATTTTACCCCTTCGCGAAAGGCAGGGCTTTGTTTTTCATTAAAGTAGTCAAATCCCGCCATGATTTGTGCAGTTGAATATTTACTATGAACTTGAAGTGGGCAAGGGAATGAAAAGTCCGGCTTTAATTCGATTGTTTCTAAAGATTGATAAAGCACATCAAGAATCTGGTGAATTTCTTCTGTAAATCTTGAACTTTCGAGTACTCTTTCTATACCATCTCGAATCGAACGGAGTCCTTCTTTTTCCGGATGCGCTTGGTAAAAAGAGTAGTAAAACATGTTGAGCATAAGTTCTTCTTCTGTTCCAGAAACTTCTCGTTGTTCAATAAAATTCATTAGAAACGATAATAGTTTTTTTGAATTCAGATGAAAGAGATTAGGGAGTCGACTTGTTATCCACTTTTCATTTTCCTCATGAAAGTTTTCTTTGATCCCAGCTTCTACTAATAGCCTTTGGAAGCTTCTATTTTTATTTCCTCCGTAAAATTCGTAGACGTTGAGGTGGTAATGAGCTAAAAAATTTCTTAACGTGACTGTTTGGCCAGTATCCTGTTCAAAAGTAGCGAGTTTAGCTACTAAATTTCCTTTTGTATTAGCACTTGCTTTAATATTTCGTAGGATATATTCCTTCGCTTGTTTTTCCAGTTGAATAAAACAGCCTTTCGGAAGATTGAAAAAGCCATTCTCTACATAGTATTGAACCGAATGCTTTGATTTTCCAATAAGTGATCGTAACTTTTCTTCATAGGAGTAATTCCTGTGAGCCTGGCCGACAAAGTCGAGCACGGTTAAGCATTCCTTTTCTTCCGATAAGCGTAGCCCGCGACCTAACTGCTGAAGAAATACCGTTAAACTTTCGGTTGGACGTAAAAAGAGGACAGTATTTATTTCAGGAATATCAACACCCTCATTATATAAGTCGACTACAAAGATGAATGTAAGCTCTCCTGATATAAGTAAACGCTTGGCATCTAATCGAACCTCTTTGTCTGAATCCCCATGTAAAGCAATTGCTGGAATACCCGATCGGTTAAAAAAATCAGCCATGTATTGAGCATGTGCAATCGATACACAGAATCCTATTCCCTTAACGTCTTTCATATCTGTGACATACTTGTTAACACTTTGTATAATTTGGGAGCTTCTCAAGTTATTAGACGTATATACATTTTCTAATTGTCTTGTATCATATCCACCTCTAGACCATTTGAGATTAGAGAGATCGACTGTATCGGTAACACAAAAATATTGAAAGGGACTTAACAGTTTTTGATTAATGGCCTCTGTTAGTCTCATTTCAGCAGCAATATGATCATCAAAGTATGGCAGAATGCTCTTGCCATCCATCCGTTCAGGTGTTGCTGTCAAACCTAATAGAATGCGAGGTTGGTAGTGACTGAGTAATTTTTGATAAGAGTCTGCAGCAGCATGATGAAATTCATCTACAATGATGAAATCATAATATCTACTTTCCGTATGAGCATAAAGCTGCTTGCTGTTAAAGCTTTGAATACTAACAAATAAGTGATCTAAGGAAGATGGTTGTTGGTTTCCTACAAGCATATTTCCGAAATTAGGGTCTCTTAAAATAGCGCGAAAGGTATTTATGCTTTGGTGTAAAATTTCTTCCCTGTGTGCTACAAACAAGAGTTTTGCCTGTCCACCGCTTGCTTTTCGGAATTGCTTGTAATCAAAAGCAGAAATAACAGTTTTTCCTACCCCAGTAGCAGCTACTAATAGATTTTTGTATCGGTGATGTACTTCTCTTTCCGCCTGAAGTTTCTCTAAAATTTCTTTTTGATAGTAATAAGGATGAATATTAAATAAATACTGTACAGAGCTTTCTGCCACTTCACTTCGTTCAAGAGCTAGACGGAGTGTTTGGTTATCTTCTTCACTTTCTCGATTGAATTCCTTGAATTCTTTATCATTCCAATAACTTTCAAACGTTGCTTCACATTTTTTTAATACATCGAAGGAATCCTTTTCAGTGATTTTTAAATTCCATTCTAACCCTGATGTAAGGGCCGGATTAGATAGATTAGAGGAACCAATGTAAGCAGTACTAAATCCAGTATCTCTTTTAAATAAATAAGCCTTTGCATGAAGACGTGTCCGCGCTACATCATACGATATGCGAATTTCAGTGTTTGGTAGCTTACTAAGTTCGTGAATGGCTTTAAAATCAGTTGCTTCCATATATGAGGTAGTGATAATCCTAAGTTTTCCACCGCGTTCTGTGAAGGTTTTTAGTTCGTCTAGAATAATGCGGAGTCCGCTCCATTTAATAAAGGACACGAGCATTTCAATTGAATCGGAGGAGAGAATCTCTTTTTTTAGCTCACCTAACATGTTTGGTTCATAGCTGGACCCAGTGAACAAAGAGCTCTCGGAGATTGGAGTGACTGGACGAATCACCTCTTGTTTTTGAAAACTTCGGACTGAATTGATCCGAGAGTAAATATGGGTTAAGACTTCGCCTTCTTCAGCAATTTTTAAAGCGTGAAATTCTTGCTGATCCAGTTTTTTACTTAACAGTTGAATAATTTCATTGCATGTTTCAATTTGTTTAAGGAGGGCATCTTGATCATCTTTCCCTTGAGTTCGCACATGTTTTAAAGCTTTTCTAGTTACAGAACTTATATAAGCCGACAATACTTTGCGTGCTTCTTCAACATCTAAAGGAGTGCGACCGATGTCAATATGCACATCTGCATTTAACAATTCTTCTTGTATTTTTTGAGTGATGATTTCCTCATAAATTCCTTGCTTTAACATTCGAGCGACACCTCTTTCAATTTTGGATTTATTTGGTATTAGTTTAGCATAAAGCGGGACGCGGGGACAGGTTTGGTGTCCCGTTGAGCTACGTTGGCGAATGGGGTGAGGGACGAGGAACCTGTCCCTATGTCCCACAGCACATCGCAACACCTCCATTTTTATTATCTCAGTTCCCTTAAGGGTATAATGATGGCAATTACAACGAACATTGCTTGCGGGAAGCAAGGAGCGGAGGCGATTCTTTGTCTAAGTCGGTTTGTATTGTTGGTGCGGGTGTGGGTGGTTTGACGGCTGCTGCCTATTTAGCGAAAGAAGGGTATAAGGTGACGGTCCTTGAGAAAGCAGCGACTGTTGGAGGTTCAGCGGGGTGGTATGTTCGTAAGGGCCGGAAGTTTCCGACAGGCGCAACGATTGCGTTCGGCTTGGAGGAAAGTGGCTTGTTGAGGACCTTATTGAAGGAACTGGATATCGATCTGCCCGCAGAAGAACTGCTGCATCCCATGGATGTTATTTTGCCGGAATGGAAGGTTTCGATCGTAAAAAGTCCGGCGTTGTGGGCACAGGAACTGAAGGAAGCGTTTCATTCGAGAAGCGGTGATGTGGCAAGGTTTTGGGAAGCTCTTCAACGGATAAGTGATGATGTCCTGGCTGTGACAGAAAGCAAGGTTTCTTTGCCCGTCAGGAAGCGACATGACTTGGGAAGCTTGCCTCTTCATGCCGTACTGCATCCAAGATCGATGGTCCGCTTGGCTCGATATTCGCTGTATACAGTGGAAGATCTCATGAGGAAATATCATCTTGACTCGTATGAGCCGCTGCGTCAACTGTTGAATGCCCAGCTTCTTGATGCTGTACAGACGGATGTCAGGGAGGCAGCCTTGCTTCCATCCAGTCTCGCTCTGACGATTTATCGAAGAGGCAGTTTTTTTATCGAAAAGGGGATGTGCCAGCTGGCAAAAGCACTGGCGCATCGCATTAAAGAGCTCGGCGGCGAGATTGTGAAAGTGTCTCCGCTTGAAAGTCTCATATATGAAGAAAGCCGGAAACAATGGAATGTGGCAAGTCGTAAATGTACGTCTTCCTTCGATTTTGTGATCAACAATTCAGGAATCTCTTTTGGGGAGGGAACGAGCTATGAGAGCGAGGACGAGTTTTCCTGGGGAGCCTTTAGGGTCGATGCCATTTTGTCTGAAGAAGGGTTGAGAGAGTCATTAAAGGAAATGAAATGGCCTTTCGCTTATCAAATCGTGCCGAGTCTGGATTCTCCCTCTCTTAGGGCAAACACCCATGGACCTGTTTATGTCACCTTCAATCATTCTGTTGATCGAAAAGGTGAATGGGTTGAAGGGGAAGTGATGATGACGGTCTCGCTGCATACGAATTTAGAGAAGTGGTCGAAATATACAGAGGATGAGTACAAGCGAATCAAAGAGCAGGTGACAGAAGAGATTCTCACGGAGATCGGGAAGGTCATCCCGGTAAAAGAAAACCTGCTGTTTGCAGAAGCGGGCACTCCCCTAACTTATGAGCGCTATATCGGAAAAAGGGCAGTCGGGGGCTATCCGCTGACCGTTCGAAATGCTATCACCAAACCGAAAAGTGTCCGGTCTTCACTGCCGCAGCTGTACATTGTAGGCGAACAGGTCTTTCCGGGACCGGGAACGTTATCTTCGGCGCTCAGCGGCTATTATGCAGCTAGGAGTATTATGAAAGATCATAAATGAAGGTGGGACGGGGGGACAGTTTTGGTGTCCCAGAGCGGAGTGGGATGCGGAGACAGGTTTGCTGTCCCAGAAAGTTTAAAGAAATCTTCATGTGTGGATGGTTAATAAGAATGATTTTAGTAGAGTTGAATATATAGATTTTTCTGAATTTTTCACGACTTGTCCCCATGAATTAGGATATTTATGGTAAAATAGAAGGACAATAAAAAGAAAGTGATTTGAGCTATGCTATTAAATGCAGCTACAGGATTATCGAACAATATTTTCCGGGAGGTGTATTATGGTGGCAGGAATCAAATTAAAATCAAGGTATAGATATATTATCAAAAGGACTCCGGATGGGCATGCTATAACCAGGAGTGATACTATGCTTGAAGATATTAAACGGTTTGATGATGCTTTTCCAGACGGTGTATTTGCATACCCTGCACCACCAGAAGCTCCAAAAGTGAAAATAAGAGCATTGGACAACTATTGTAAAAAGCATGGAGTGGAACCAAAAGATTTAACTGAAGAAGAAATGAAACAGTTCCTTGTATACTAAGAAGTCCCTGAATGATTAGGGGCTTTTTATTTTGGGTTCTTACTTTAGTATTTTTTCAATTAAGGAAAGGCCGTGAGTTATTTTGGGACTCGGGGACAGGTTTAGTGTCCCGGTCAGCTGTTGTGGCTGGGCTAAACGAATCTATCAAAAATAGGATAAGAATCATCGTCAGCACACCCATAAAGAAGGGTTATCCACTATTTTGTGGAATATTAGATAGTAGAATGCCTAACGATCCTTATCTATTCATATCCGAATCTCTACATACTTCATGAAATGTCGACCCCTACTACACCTATGCTTCCTCTCCATGATTTAAAAATGAAAAAAGATGTGTTGTTGAAACATCTTTTCAATCCACTTACGTTTCTTTCTATTATCCTTTGGCTGTAAAACAAAAAAGCTCCCTGTCGATATCAATTTTCATGGCGTGGAGTTCATCATGAATGGCCCCTGCATATTAAAACATGACCCCAGCACATTCACCTGTTCCTTTTAGAGCGGGCGAGGGTATAAGATAAGTCCAAAGGGTATAGACTTGATGCATTGGAAAAATTTTCAGAGCAAATTGATCATAGTAAGATTTCGAAACAGGAGGGACAGTAACCATTGAAAAATAAAACGGTAGTTATCATTGGAGGCGGACTAGGCGGGGTGTCGGCTGCCATTTCACTTGCACAGGCGGGATACGATGTCTCCTTATATGAAAAAAACAATCACATTGGTGGAAAGTTGAACCGGCTGGATCAAGATGGCTTTGGTTTTGATCTTGGCCCCTCCATCCTGACGATGCCGCAGATTTTTGAGAAGTTGTTTGCGGCCAGCGGAAAATCGATGAAGGATTATGTCCCGATTGAAAAGCTGAATCATCAATGGCGCTCCTTTTTCCCCGATGGAAATATCATAGACTTATATGAAGATATGAACGACATGCAAGAGAAGAACGCCTCTCTCAGTCAAAAGGACATCCGCGAATATCAAAGTCTGCTGGATTATTCCAAAACTCTATATGATATGACGGATAAAACTTTATTTAAGCATGGTGTTGATTCGACGAGAGAAATGATGAAGCATACGAGTTTCTTCGCTGCCTTAAAGAACTTTGACCTGTTTTCGACAGTGCATAGATCCCTCGATAAGCGAATCAGTAATGAGCAGTTTCGCGATATGCTTTCCTATTTTATCAAGTACGTGGGCTCGTCGCCTTACGATGCGCCGGCCGTGATGAATATGATGATCTACATGCAGCATGAACAGGGCGTATGGTATGTTCCAGGCGGTTTGCACAAGCTCGCGGACGGCCTTGTGAAGCTGGCAGAAGAAGTAGGGGTTGCCATTCACCTTGGAAAACCAATCGTCAAACTTGAAAAGAAGGATGGCGAGATTACCGGAGCCCTTTTGGAAGACGGGACACGGATTACGGCAGATTACTATGTTTCCAATATGGAAGTCATACCGGTTTACGAGCGGCTGCTGGAGGAAGACAGCCATTATATTAAAAAATTAAAAAAGAAATTCGAACCGGCGAGTTCCGGTCTCGTCATGCATCTGGGTGTGAAGAAGAGCTACCCGCAGCTGCGCCACCATAATTTCTTTTTCGCCGAAAATATGAAAGAGCAAATGCAATCGATTTTCCACCGACGTGAACTGCCGGAAGACCCGGTCATCTATCTGGTCAATGTGAATAAGACCGATCCGACGCAGGCACCTGCAGGACATGAAAATATCAAGGTGCTCCCTCATATTCCTTTCATCCGGGATGAAAATCCGTATACTCAAGCCGAATATGAACAATTCGCTGAGCGGGTCCTGATCAAATTGGAGAGAATGGGCCTTGAAGGCTTGCGGGACAATCTTGTCACCAGGGATATGTGGACACCGGAAGATATCAGGCGCACGTATGGCTCCGACCGCGGTGCGATTTATGGGACCGTGTCAGACAAGAAGAAGAATAAAGGGTTCAAGCATCCGAAACAGAGTGAAAGGTATGACAACCTCTATTTTGTCGGGGGAACGGTGAACCCCGGGGGCGGCATGCCGATGGTTACTCTAAGCGGGCAGCTTGTGGGCGAGAAAATTGTTGAGAGGGATTCAGCCCATGCCTGAAGATGATCGTGCTTTTCTAGAGGCATTGCCGGTCAAACAGAGGGAGGATCTATTTTCCTCAGGGCTGCCTTCAAAAGAAGCACGCATCAAACGGCTTCATCAGTTGAAATCGGTCCTTTTGGAGAATGAAGGGGCCTTCATGGAGGCACTTCATTCCGATTTAGGGAAGCCTGCATTCGAGGCATTTTCATCTGAATTCGCTGTTCTATTGAATGAAATCGATCATGTCTGCAAGCATCTGGGAAAATGGAGTCGGCCGGTTTCGTCCCATCATCTGAAAATGGGCTATGTGGAAAGGGTCAAGAGGAAGAGGCATCCATACGGGAGTGTACTCATCATCGGTTCGTGGAATTATCCCCTCCAGCTCACCTTGATGCCGGCAATCGGTGCCATCGCCGCCGGAAACCGTTGTGTGATCAAGCCTTCCGAACATGCACCGGCAACGGCGCAGCTGCTGAAAGAAGTCATGAATCACACCTTTTCTACGGAACAATTACACGTTGTGACAGGTGACGCACAGACCGCGCATTTTTTGACCTCAAGCTCTTTTGACCTGATTTTCTTTACGGGAAGCGGGCAAACAGGAAAGAGAGTGGCAGAGCAGGCAGCCAAACAGCTCACCCCGGTGATCCTGGAGCTCGGCGGGAAAAACCCCTGCGTCATCGGGGAAACAGGCTTTTCAAAAGCCGCCATCAGGGAAATCGTCTGGGGGAAATTCCTTAATGCGGGGCAAACCTGTATTGCACCGGACACCCTTTTTGTCCATCAGTCCATTTATGAAAAAACGCTGACTGAACTTTCTGCATCGATTCTCGCTTTCTACGGGGATCGACCACAGGAAAGCCGTGATTATGGCCGGATTTGCCACGATGCCCATTTTGAGAAGGTGGTCAAGTTGATGGGGCAGGGAAAAGTCAGGCATGGAGGTACGCATGATCGAAATCATTTGTTCATTGCCCCGTCTGTAGTGACGGATATGGAACCGGGAAGCTCGATCTTGCAGGAAGAAATTTTCGGACCGGTCCTGCCTGTTATTCCTTTTAGCGATTTTGACACATTGTTATCCAGCCGGATGATCCAGCGAGATGCGCTTACAGGGTATATTTTTAGTAAAAATAGGGACGAAATCCTGCTGTTCCAGGAGCACATGCAGTCACCAACCATCAGCGTCAATCAGGTGATCCACCATGCCGCGAGTCCCCTTATCGCATTTGGAGGGAAGGGGAGAAGCGGATACGGTGCTTATCACGGGAAGGCTGGTTTTCTCGCTTTCAGCTATGAGAAAACCGATTTCAGAGCGTATCACTACCTTCATCTTCAGCAAAAGTACCCGCCGTATTCGGATCAAAATTTGAAAGTATTGAAAAAGATAAGAAAGTGGCTATTTTAATAGGAAATCTTTGAACAGAATGGTGTAAGGGGTTTTGTCATGATCGTATCACTGCCTGTCAATTGGATCATTATCATTGATGTGTTTGCCTGGACATTCTTTCATCTCGCCATATCGGCTATTTGCTTAAAAATGCCTTTTTCATGGTTTTTGAAAGACCATTTCTGGTTTCAGACTTTCTCCTTCGAACAATCGGGAAAATTGTGGCAGCGTTTATTCCGGGTGAAGACGTGGAAGGGATTGATTCTGGATGGCACGATTTTTTTAAAAAAAGGCTACAGTAAAAAGGGTTTGCATGGAACGAAGTCGAGGGACTTGATGGTATTTGCCGCGGAAACGAAACGCGCGGAATTAACTCATTGGCTCTCCATTCTCCCTGCACCGCTGTTCTTCATATGGAATCCAGTATGGGCAGGATGGGTGATGATCTTGTATGCCATTGTCTTCAACCTTCCGATTATCGTTGTTCAACGATACAATCGCGGGCGTATATCGGCCATTACGGCAGGGACTCGGGGCGCAATGAAGAAGAAACTTGTATCGAAATGAGGGAATGTATATGAGTAAGAAGGTTATTGTCGTTGGTGCAGGTGTCGCGGGGCTTGCCAGTGCCATAAGACTTCAGCACGCGGGGTACCAGGTGGAGCTATATGAGAAGGGATCCAGGCCAGGAGGCAAAATGAATCGAATTGAACTCGACGGCTACACATTTGATTTGGGGCCAAGTATCGTCATGATGCCGGAACTGTATCGGGAAATATTCGAATTATGCGGCCGTGATCCGGATGAGTATATTCCGATGGAAAAGTTGGATCCGATCTACCGGGCTTATTTCAGTGATATGCCCGACAAGCCTTTTGATATCTCTTCAGACCTCATACAAATGACAAAGGTAATAGAATCCATCAGCGAAGAAGATACGGAAGGATTTTTTCTATATCTGAATGAAATTTACAAACGTTATGTCATCGCGAAGCAGCACATTCTGCAAAGACCTTTCCGCAAGAGATCTGATTTCTATAATTTCCCCCTGTTGAAGAAAGTGTTGAAAATGAAACCTTACGACACGGCAGACAAATTCATGGGGAAATTCATCAAGAATGAACGGCTGAAGCAGTTAATCAGCTTCCAAACGTTGTACATAGGCATCTCCCCTCTTAAAAGTCCATCTTTCTATACGATGATCCCGATGATTCAATTTTTATATGGAGTATGGTTCATAAAAGGCGGCATGTATACGATGGCCTTAGCCATGGAGAGGCTCTTTAAGGAACTTGGAGGAACCATTCACTATGGCAAGGACGTCCAGGAAATATCCATTCACAACCGAAAGGCAGACGGGATTATCGTGGACGGCAAGAAAGCCCCTGCCGATTATGTGGTCTGTAATGCAGACTTCCCATATGCCATGAAACACCTGGTAAAGGACAAGGCTTCTAAAGGGAGGTTTACAGATAAGAAGATCGACAGCATGCAATACTCCTGTTCCTGTTTCCTGATGTATCTCGGTATGGACAGAAAATATGAAGAAATCGATCAAGTACATACGTTTATTTTTAACGAAAAGCTCAATCAGAACTTGGAGGATATTTTTGACGGGAAAAAATTGACGAATGCCTCCTTTTATGTGTACATCGCTTCAAAAGCGGATCCATCCCTTGCGCCAGAAGGGAAGGACGGTCTGTACATTCTGATGCCTGTTTCGAATGTTGCAGCAGCCGACTATGAATGGAACGAGGATACCGTTTCCTATTATCGAAGCTACATTTTAAATGAATTAAAGAAGATCCGCGGCTTTGAAAATATTGAAGATGAAATTGTCACCGAAACGTATACCACACCACTGGATTTCGAGTCGAAATTCAACGCCTATCGCGGGGCCACATTCGGCTTGCAGCCAACGCTGGATCAAAGCAACCACAAACGTCCGCAAAGCAAGTCAAGCCATTGTGAGAATTTGTATTTCACCGGAAGCAGTACACATCCCGGTGCCGGTGTCCCGATCGTGCTGTTATCAGCTAGGATCACCGCACAGGAGCTGATCCAGGATGATACAGGCAATGTGTACGATTATTCAGCTGACATAAAGGGTGGACGGGGATTGTCACATTTCTGAATTCACCCGTAGAGGAAGGAGGCAGGTAAAATGACAGCTTCAGAAGTGATAAATCTCATCCTGGGTTTACTGGGGTTTGCGATTGCCATCCTCTTGTTCTGGTCCTTGCCGGTCCCAGGTTTCACCTCCAGAAATACGGACCGCTTGCCATTTCTGTCCATCATTATCCCTGCCAGGAATGAAGAAGGCAGGATCACCCCACTATTGCAGTCATTGCAGGAACAGCGGTACAAGTCATTTGAAATTCTGGTAGTGGATGATGATTCAACTGATAATACCGTGGCGCTCGCAGAAAGCTACGGGGCGAGGGTCCTGCAGAATAAAGGGATAGGATCAGGAAAATCGTCTGCCTGCTGGCTCGGTGCGAAGGAGGCAAAAGGGGACTGGCTGCTATTCCTGGATGCCGATACGAAATTCACCAGTGTGGATGGACTGCGTAATCTCTTGCATTTCTACCAGAGGAAAGGAGCCAGGGGGATTCTGGCATTGCAGCCTTATCACACAGTGAAGCATTTGTATGAACATCTCTCTATTGTATTTAATATCATCGTCGTGGTGGGGATGAATCTATTTACCGCCTGGGGATCACGGTTCAAAGCCGCCGGCTCGTTCGGTCCGTGTCTTCTATGTAATCGAGACGACTACTTTTTATCCGGTGGGCACCAAAAAATCGAGGGTGCCATCATGGACGATCTGGCGCTGGGACAGGCATTTCTTGATCAAAACCTTCCCGTTCGCTGCCTTGGCGGCAGAGGGACCATTTCGTTTCGCATGTATCCGGAAGGCCTGGGAAGCCTTATCGAAGGCTGGTGCAAAAGTTTTGCCATTGGTTCCAAGTCCACTCATCCAATCGTCATGCTGATGGTCATTCTCTGGATTACCGGCAGCTTAACAACCGCAAGTGCATTGATTTCTTCGATTATTGACGCAAGTGCCGCCGCTATGATCATTAATGGGGCATTGTATATCCTTTATGCAGTTCAAACGGCATGGTTTGCGCGCAGGGTCGGCAATTTCAAATGGGTGTATTTCCCCTTTTACCCGTTGTTCTTTTTATTCTTCGCAGGGATTTTCCTCTACTCTTTTGTTCGGGTGAATGTTTTTCATTCAGTGAAATGGAAGGGGCGCAAAATAAAGGTTTAGTGTGGGACGGGGGGACGAAGGGACAGGTTTAGTGTCCCAGTGAGCGGTGGATGTTTTAGTGTTGATAATGGGGAGTGTGTGGCGGGACGAGGAACCTGTCCCTATGTCCCAATTCCAATAAAATGAGCCAGTCTCCCTGTGGTGTTGCAGCAGGGGGCTGGCTTTGTTATTTAGGGTTTTTTATAGTTTGAATCATGGTGGGAGGGAACGAAGAGTAGGTATAAGGTAATCGTGATAACTTTGTATAGAGGAATGACGATTACCTTTAGCTCGATTCTCAAGGGTGAACACCCATTTATCAATATCAATGATTCTTGTGTTCAGATAATGAAAGTTTGGTTCAGAACGTTGGTTGCCTACTTTTAACGTAGCTATGATATCCCTGGTTAACTCTCAATCAAAAAGGAAGCCCTAGAACGGTCCATTTGATTCCATGGTACAATTATAAAAAAAGGGCCGGGCTGCCTGTCTAGGTGGCTCGCTCATATGATAAAAACAATACAGTAGAGGTGTCCCATATGATGAGCTGGAAGGTGAAGAGCTTTACAGAACTATCAACCCACGAGCTATACGAAATTTTACAAGTAAGGACCGAGGTCTTTGTGGTCGAACAGGAATGTCCCTACCTGGAGGTCGATGGGAAAGATCTGCACGCCCATCATCTATATAAGGAAGAAAACGGTGAGGTGGCTGCCTATGCCAGACTTTTGCCGGCAGGTGTATCATACAAAGAACCGTCCATCGGGAGAGTCCTCGTGAAGGAAAAATACCGTGGGAGAGGGTTCGCAAGCGAGCTGGTGAAAAGAGGATTGGCTTTCATTCATGATGAGTGGGGGGAACAAAAGGTGAAAATCCAGGCACAGGAATATTTACGGGAGTTCTACGGGTCATTTGGATTCAAGGCGATAACGGAAACATATCTGGAAGATGGGATTCCGCATATCGATATGATATTGCAGGACCATACAAATTAACACATGCCAAACAATCCCGGGGGTGGGACGGGGGGACAGGTTTGGTGTCCCAGTGAGCGGTGGGATGTTGAGTAGTTGAGGTAGTTGATAAGGAGCGGCAGTGGTGGGACGAGGAACCTGTCCCCATAGCCGTCAAGTTAACAAGAAAAAATAGGTACGTAAACCAGTGATAGTAAGAAAACCCTATGACTATTCAAAATTTTTCCATATATAGACGACTTGAATGAAAGCT
>NZ_QQAY01000018.1 GCF_003350505.1 Falsibacillus pallidus | reverse complement strand
TCAATCCGCTCGACTTGCATGTATTAGGCACGCCGCCAGCGTTCGTCCTGAGCCAGGATCAAACTCTCCGAAAAATTGTTGGCTCAAAGCCACAAAGTTTCAAGCTTGATTAGCTCGATTTTTTAAAAAACAGATTAACGTTGACGTTTTGTTTTGTTCAGTTTTCAAAGATCAATTTGCTTCGTTGTCGTTTTTGGCGACTAGAACATCATATCATTTCTGAGTCATTTGTGTCAACAACTTTTTTCAATTTCTTTTTTTGTTTCGTTTGTCGAAGCCGTTTGAATTGCGGCAACGAATAATAATATATCACCTTTCAACAGGCCGCGCAATACCTTTTTAAAAACTTTTTTACGAAAATATTATTCTCAAATAACAACGTTGTAATATTTCATATTCCTTACTCCTCTATTATTATCATTTTCATAATAAAAACCTCTCCCATCTCCAAAGAAATCTGGAGATGGGAGAGGTCGAATAGTTAAGACAATTAGTCGCGGTGCCTCATAAGCGGGAATAGCAGCACATCGCGGATGGATGGGGAGTTTGTCAACAGCATGACAAGACGGTCGATGCCGATCCCTAGTCCACCTGTAGGCGGCATACCATATTCAAGAGCTTCAATGAAGTCATCATCCATCATGTGAGCTTCGTCATTTCCTTGCTCACGCTCTTTTAATTGTGCCTCGAAGCGCTGACGCTGATCGATTGGATCGTTAAGCTCTGTGAAGGCATTGGCATGCTCTCTAGCTACGATGAACAATTCGAAGCGGTCAGTGAAACGAGAATCCTCTTCATTTTTCTTCGCCAATGGGGAAATTTCCACTGGGTGTCCGTAAATGAATGTTGGCTGGATCAGTTTTTCTTCTACTTTTTGCTCAAAGAATTCATTGACGATATGGCCATATGTCATAGTGTCCTTGATTTCGATGCCGTGTTCTTTTGCTAAAGCACGCGCTTCATCATCGGACATTTCTTTCCACATATCAACGCCGACGTATTCTTTGATAGCGTCAACCATGTGAAGTCTGCGCCATTCAGGCTCAAGGTTCACTTCGTAGTCTCCATATTGGACAGTTGTTGTGCCAAGCACTTCTTTCGCAATGTGAGCAACAAGGTTTTCAGTGAGCTTCATGATATCTTTATAGTCCGCATACGCTTCATATAGTTCGATCATCGTAAACTCAGGGTTGTGGCGAGTGGATACTCCTTCGTTGCGGAATACACGGCCGATTTCATAAACCTTTTCTAAACCGCCGACAATCAGGCGCTTCAGGTGAAGTTCAATTGCGATACGCATGAATAAAGGCATGTCCAAAGCATTATGGTGGGTTGTGAATGGACGAGCAGATGCTCCTCCAGCGATTGCATGCATCATTGGTGTTTCCACTTCAAGGTATCCGTGGTTGTCCAAGTATCTGCGCATAGATTGAATGATCAAGCTGCGTGCGATAAATGTTTTCTTGCTCTCATCGCTAGTGATTAGGTCCAAGTAGCGCTGACGGTAGCGCTGTTCAACATCTTTCAGGCCATGGAACTTATCAGGAAGCGGACGCAGGGCTTTCGTTAAGAAAGTAAACTCTTTAGCTTTGACAGAAAGTTCCCCTACTTGTGTTTTGAATACCGTACCAGTGATTCCGATAAGGTCCCCTAAATCTACTGTATTAAAAATCTCGTATGCTTCTTCGCCGATGGCATCTTTACGTACGTAGATTTGGATTTGGCCTTGCAGGTCCTGGAGATGGGCAAAGCCGGCTTTCCCTTTCCCGCGTTTTGTCATCACGCGGCCCGCGATGGTTACTTCTATCTCTTTGCCTTCTAATTCTTCTTTTGTTAAAGAATCATATTCTGCTTTGATTTCTTCAGATGTGTGCGTACGTTCGAAACGTTTCCCGAATGGATCCATTCCTTTTTCACGCATGGAGTCCATTTTCTCGAGGCGCACTTTCAACTGGTCGTTTAATTCTTCGCTCATTGCTTTATTCACTCCTACTATATTTAGTAAAGGCCAAAGACCGTTTTTCTATTTTATACTCTATTATTGTACACAATCTCCTACGTTCAGACATCCTTTTCGTATCAAAAAAAGGATATATGTAAAAAGGGGCGACTCCAAGAACCGCTCTTTCCGCTCCGGATGAGGTCGGCCTTTGATTTGAGTCAGCCCCTTTTTCAAGAGGTTTCATTAAACAACCTGCATGCTTTTTGCTTCTTGTTCTTCAACCAGGTTCATCAGCAGAGAAACATAGGCATCACGGCTTTCGCATTCGTTGATGGCATTGCGGACTTTTGCATGTCCCTTGATGCCTTTCAAATACCATGCCGCATGTTTTCTCATTTCTCTCACTGCGATGTGTTCACTTTTCAACGCAATCAAACGGTCGAGGTGAAGAATGCATACATTGATTTTCTCGCGTACTGATGGTTCATCCACCAATTCCCCTGTCTCCAGGTAATTGACCGTACGATAGATCATCCATGGGTCGCCAAGTGCTGCGCGGCCGATCATGACACCATCGACACCCGTTTCTTCAAGCATGCGTTTTGCATCCTGGGGTGTTTGGACATCTCCGTTTCCAATCAAAGGAATGCTGATGTTTTTCTTTACTTCTTTGATGATGTCCCAATCCGCGTTTCCTTCATACAATTGCACACGTGTACGGCCATGAAGGGAAACGGCTTTTCCGCCCGCTCTTTCTACAGCCTGAGCGTTTTGTATTGCATAGATATGGTCTTCATCCCAACCTGTACGCATTTTCACTGTGACAGGTTTGTCGACGGCGTCAACAACTGAAGCTACCATTTCATAGATTTTGTCAGGGTCGAGAAGCCACTTGGCTCCTGCATCACATTTTGTGATTTTCGGAACTGGACATCCCATATTGATATCGATGATGTCTGCTGTTGTATTTTTATCGACAAACTTCGCCGCTTCTACAAGCGTTTCTTTTTCCCCGCCAAAAATTTGCAGGCTCAGCGGTTTTTCACGCTCATCAATGTACAGCATGTTCAACGTTTTGGCATTTTGCAAAACAATTCCTTTATCGCTGATCATCTCTGCACAGACCAAGCCGGCACCGAATTCTTTAACAGTCAGACGGAATGCAGAGTTGCAGATGCCTGCCATCGGTGCAAGGACGACTTGGTTCTTCATTTCGATGTCTCCAATTTTCAGCACGGAAGAGCACCTCCTTCCTATATTAATCTTGCATATCTTGAGGAGGAGTCAACTCCTCTACCGTTATACCAAGGATTTTAGCCACTCCCAGAAGCAGTTCTTCTGAAGGCTGCCGATTGCCTCTTTCTATTTCTCCTAATAAAGATACAGAAACGCCAAGGTCTTTTGCCAGCCCTTCCTGTGTGTATCCTTTTAGTTTTCTAAAAGCCCGAATACGTCTTCCCCATTTGTCTGCTTCCATAACCGAACTCCTTCTTTATCAGGTATTTCGTTCAGAACTTGAGTGAACGGGGCACCATTCCGCAAAGACTCAAGCTTTGGATTGATTTCCAGTAAAGGGATCAATACAAATGCCCGCTCAGCCATGCGGGGGTGAGGGATAATAAGTTTCTCTGTTTCAATATTTTCGTTATTAAACAATAAAATGTCAAGGTCTATTGTACGGGGCCCCCACTTGATATCCCTTTTTCTCCCAAGTTCTAATTCTGTCTCTAAGCATTCCGACAATAATTGTTCTGCTGTCAGGGAGGTTTCTACTTGAATGGCCATATTCAAAAAATTTCCTTGATCCGTGTAGCCCACAGGGTCTGTTTCATAAATGGACGAAATTTTTTCAACACGGATCTGCGGATGTTCGTGCAAAGAGTGAACGGCTTTCTGCAGGTAGGCTTCCCTGTCGCCAATGTTGGATCCCAATGATAAATATGCTTGATTGGTCATATCATCTTCCTCTTACGATTTCTACAGCAACCGATTTATAATGGCCGGGAATGGGTGGATCCGGCTTAATGACTTTCAAGGCCACTGTTTGGATTTTCGGGAAGTTGCCCAGGATTTTTCCTGCGATTTTTTCCGCTACGGTTTCCACCAGTTTACACGGATCCCCTTCTACAATCTCTTTGCACGTATTGTAGAGATCTGCATAATTGACACTTTCCTCAAGATCGTCTGTTTCCCCGGCCTTTTTCAGGTCAAGTTCAACAGTGAGGTCGACCCTGAACCGCTGTCCTAACTTCGTTTCTTCCGGAAAGACACCGTGGTAGCCATAAAACTCCATATCATGAACATGTATTTTATCCATTAGCTTTGAATTCACCCTTTCCCAGCATGGCATCCATCATAGCTGCCGTTCTGCTGATTTCTTTTACATCATGAACCCTTACAATATCGCAGCCTTTTTGAATGCCGAAGCAGACAGTGGCAGCCGTACCTTCCAGCCGCTCTTCAACCGGAAGATCCAGCACCTGCCCGATCATCGACTTGCGGGATGTTCCCAGCAGTACGGGGTACCCCATCTCGCACAGCTTATCCAAATCACGCATCATTTGAAGGTTTTCATTCAGATCTTTGGCAAATCCGATTCCCGGGTCCAAAATAATTTGATCATCTTTGATTCCCGCTCTTTTTGCCATAGCGATGCTTTCGAAAAGATCGTATTGGACATCACGGAAAAAGGACGAGTAGTTCCGGTCATCCCGATTATGCATCAAGATGACGGGTACATCGTATTCAGCACCCACACGGAGGATTTCCGGCTCTTTTTTTCCGCCCCAGACGTCGTTAATGATATGGGCCCCTGCTTCAATCGCCATTTTCGCCGTTTTTGCTTTATACGTATCAATGGAGATGGGAAGCTCCACTTCTTTGGCTATCGCCTTGATGACAGGTACGACCCTTTCAATCTCCGAGTCCTCTGGAACATATTCATGTCCGGGTCTGGTGGATTCCCCGCCAATATCGATCATATCAGCTCCGGCTTCAGCCATCTCCTTTGCGTGGGCAACTGCTTTTTCAATTGCACTATACTTGCCCCCATCTGAGAATGAATCCGGCGTGACATTCAAGATGCCCATAATGTATGTCTTTTTGGAAAAGTCCAATGTGTATGGTCCACACTTCATGATTTGCTTTTTCATCGATGTCCTCCTATTTCAAAAGGTCTGCCCTGCTCCACAATGAAGCTGAAAGAATCTTATACCGGTCATACAGCTGCTTGACAACTTGTCCGTCCTTGCCCGGGAAAGGATGGCCGTCCACTTTGTAGGCAGGAATGATTTCCTGAATCGAATTGGTGAAAAACACTTCATCTGCATGAAGGAGTTCTTCGCAGCCAAACAAACCTTCTTCCGCTTCTATGCCCAGCTTGGAGGCAAGGGTCAAAATAAATTCTCGGGTAACGCCATTTAAGATGCCTGTTTCAAGGAACGGTGTGAAAAGTCTGGCATCTTTCACCCAGAATAAATTGCTTGTGATCCCTTCTGCCAGCCAGCCTTCCTTTGTCAAAAAGATCCCTTCGAGGTTCCTGTCCGGCCCAAGCTCCCGCTTAGCAGCCACATTATTGAAGTAATGATGGGACTTCAACCTCTCGTCGGTTTCAGGAGTATTCCGGCGCAGTTTGAGAACTTTCCCCTCTTTTTCATTCAATGGCCGGCCTGTTGGCAGTTCCTTTTGAAAGATAATGATCTCCGGTCTGGAATATGGCTCTGTCTGGAGTCCAATGTCCCCGATGCCGGCAGAAACATTGAATCGGATATAGGAATCGGAAAGTCCATTGGCATCAGAGAGATTTTTTATTTCCCTCAGAACGGCTTCCTTACGCACCGGCCACTCAATATTCAACGCTTTCAGCCCGTTTTCCAGCCGATGGAGATGGTCGTCCAAAAGGAAAGGATGGCCATCATACGTACGAAATGTTTCGAAAACACCCAGACCATACATGAACCCGTGGTCAAAAGGGGAAATTCTCAATTCATCTTTTTTAACGATTTTTCCATTATGGGATGCGTACATCAGTATGCCTTCCTTATACGTTAATAGATTCTTTTTTATATGAAGCAAAGAAATTACGGAGAAGCGTCTTGCCTTCCTCCGTCATGATCGATTCAGGATGGAACTGCACCCCTTCTATTGGGAATTCCTTATGACGTATGCCCATGATCTCCCCTTCATCAGTCCATGATGTGATCTCGAGGCAATCAGGCAATGTTTCTTTCTCCACAATCAAGGAATGATATCTTGTTGCAGAAAAAGGATTCTTCAGTGATTCATAGACCGTTTTTCCATCATGGTGGATTTCAGATGTCTTTCCGTGCATCAGGCGTTTGGCTCGAATGACCTTCCCTCCAAAAACCTGGGCAATGGATTGATGTCCTAAGCAGACGCCAAAGATCGGTATTTTCCCGGCAAAATATTGAATGGCCTCCATGCTGATCCCTGCCTCATCCGGACTGCATGGCCCCGGTGAGATCATAAGATAGCTGGGAGCCAGTTTTTCTATTTCTTCAATTGTTATTTTATCATTTCTTCTGACAATAATCTGTTCTCCGAGTTCACCGATATATTGAACAAGGTTAAAGGTAAATGAGTCGTAGTTATCAATCATGAGGATCATTTTAATTCACCTGCCGCTTCGATTGCCCTCCATAAGGCTGCTGCTTTTTTAAGAGATTCCTTATATTCATACTTGGGGTTGGAGTCAATGACAATTCCCGCTCCAGCCTGGATATGTGCCTGTCCATCCTTCACCAGCATGGTCCTGATGACGATGTTAAGCTCCATGTCAGTATTAAATCCGATCCATCCAATCGATCCGGTGTAAAGGCCCCTTTTGACTGGTTCAAGTTCTTCAATGATTTCCATGGTTCTGATTTTCGGCGCCCCTGTAATCGTTCCCCCGGGAAACACTGCTTTTATTAAGTCAGTGCCATTATAATCCTCATTCATTTTCCCCCTCACATTGGAAACGATGTGCATGACATGCGAGTATTTCTCTATTACCATGAACTCATCCACATGGACAGATCCGTAGTCGCATACTTTCCCCAGATCATTCCGCTCCAAGTCGACAAGCATGACATGTTCAGCCCGTTCTTTCTCATTTTCAATGAGCTCCGAAGCAAGCCTTATATCCTCTTCCTCATCCTTGCCCCTTGAGCGTGTACCTGCTATAGGTCTTGTCGAGACATCCAGACCAGATTTTTTCACCAGCAATTCAGGGGAAGCGGAAACAATGTCAAATTCAGGCGTATGGATATAGGACATATATGGCGAAGGATTCAACTGCCTCAAGGAGCTGTAAACCTCAAACGGATGCAAGTTTAATTCGATTGACTGCCTGACAGACAGATTCACTTGAAATACGTCGCCGCTCGCAATGTATTCGCGAATGGAATCTACTGCATATTTAAATTGATTTTCGTCCATCGAAACAGATCGGTCATCTGTTCGCATGCCGTCGGAGCCGATACTCGAAGAAGCCTCACCTTCAGGACTGCCGCAGGAGAGCCATCGTTCGAGCTCTGCTTTTAATTCGGGTGAGTTCCCTTCTTCTCTAAGCTCCATTACCCATAACTCATTTTCTTGATGGTCGAATACAGCCCATTCATCAAAGGCAAGAAAATAAATGTCCGGCATACCCAGATCATCTACAGCATTTTCGCCAATATCCTCTATATAACGGACATAATCATAGCTGATATAACCAATGACACCGCCTTGAAAATCGGGTACTCCCTCTTCTTTTGGCATTTGGCGAGCTTTCATCCAGTCATCCAGGAGTTCTAATGGGTCTCCAGGAAGAAATGCGGCAGCACCGCCTTCCAATATTTCTAATCCATTATTTTTCGCAATCAGCTTTGCAAAAGGATGAAGTCCGGCAAAACTATATCTCCCACCTCTGCCGCTCTCAAGGAGAACATGGGTTGGGCAGTCTTTAGAAAACGTAGAGAATCCTTGAAAAAAAAGCTCTTTGCTGCACGGCACTTTTTCATAATAAAGCTTGTCCTTCATCTGTGGGGCACGCTCCTTCTCATTGTCTATGACTACATCATACAGGATGAAAGGGTTCCTGATACATAAAAATTAAGAGGTATAAAAAAAAGGCAGATCACAATGACCTGCCCTTTTAGCATCTCTCGTTATTCCTCATCAAATTGATACAGCGGCGTGCTCAGGTAGCGCTCCCCATTACTTGGGATGACCGCCAGCACTTTTTTGCCTTTTCCAAGCTTTTTCGCTACTTCCAACGCTGCGTAGATAGCAGCACCCGAGGAAATGCCGCCTAAAATTCCTTCTTCTTTTGCTGCACGGCGCGCATATTCAAAAGAATTTTCCGTTCCTACTTTGATGACTTCGTCGTAAATGTCTGTATTAAGGATATCCGGAACAAATCCAGCACCAAGGCCTTGAATTTTATGAGGGCCTGGCTTCCCGCCTGAAAGGATTGGAGAATCTTCCGGTTCGATTGCGTAGATGCGGACATTTGGATATGCTTCCTTCAATACTTTTCCCGCACCTGTGATCGTTCCGCCTGTACCGATGCCTGCTACAAACGCATCTAATTGACCGCCCATCTGTTCAACGATTTCTTTTCCGGTTGTTTTTTGATGGACTTCAGGATTCGCTTCATTCTGGAATTGCTGCGGCATGAAGAAGCCTTTTTCTTTCACAAGCTCTTCCGCCTTGGCAATAGCACCTTTCATTCCCTCTGGACCAGGAGTCAATTCAAGCTCCGCACCATATGCCCGGAGGAGGTTCCTGCGCTCCATGCTCATTGTTTCCGGCATGACCAATACTGCTTTATATCCTTTTGCAGCAGCTACCATCGCAAGCCCGATCCCTGTATTGCCGCTCGTAGGCTCAACGATTGTATCGCCAGGATTTAATTTGCCGGCTTTTTCTGCCGCCTCAATCATGGCAAGAGCAATACGATCTTTTACGCTGCTCCCTGGGTTCATATACTCCAATTTCAAATATACATCCGCTGAATTTTCATCGGCCAGCCTGTTCAGTTTCACAATGGGGGTTTGACCGATTAGGTCTGTAATAGAATTTGCAATTCGTGCCATTGTCCTCACTCCTAATACCGAGTATTTTTATTGGTTTTAATAAAATTTACCAAATCGTTTGCAGCACTGTCAATGAATATGCTTCTACCTTCAGTCTATTGTATGTAGGCGTAAATATTTTAAGCATTATAAAAACGGCTAATCGCTTAGCCGTTTAGTTAGTATGCTCATCCGGGGCACCGTAAAACCATTTCACTTTTGCTTCTTTCCAGAAATTTTCCGGATTCATCGGGTTTTCAATGTGCTCCAAGGCAATCTGCCTGCGGATTTGATCCTTCACATCATGGTATTCGTAGGTTGTACCCGGTACTTTTTCCTTTAGCAAAAGAATGGCGTAGCCCTTTTTATTATAAGGAATTGGTTTGCTCCATTCATTTTCTTTAAGGGTCTTGGCCGTTTCTAAAAATTGCGCGGGGTATTCTTCTGATTGCTCCGAGATATATCCGATATCCCCGCCTTGTGGAGCGGACTCCGCATCAATTGATCGCTCCATGGCCAATACATCAAAATGGGAACCGTCCTTTAGTTCCTGCTCGGTTTTCTCCGCCTCTTCCTTAGTCGGAGAAACAATCATGGAGATCCTATAGGCATCCGGGAGATCATAAAGGTCTTTATTTCGTTCATAGTATCGCTTCATATCATCTTCGGAAACAGATACATCCTTTGTAACCAATTCTTCCAGAAGCAAATTGGTCTGAATCTCTCTCTTTAATTGCTCTTCATTCAACACGTTTTCATGGTCCATGGGATTGAGTACGCTTTTGTACATTTTGACTTCTTGTTCAATTTCCTTCTCAGGGGCTTTGACTCCGTATTTATCCGCCATCTGTTTGACGACTTTTTCATCAATCAGATCTCTCAGGACACTTTTCCCGTATCTTTGATCGAGTTCGTGCAGCCAATCTTCCCGGCTGATTGAAGTACCTCCGATTGTAGCAACCGTCTCTTGCTTTTCTGCCATAGCGGCTGGTACAGAAGAATGTTGTTTGGCTATAAAAAAGACAAGTGTGGCAATGTTTGTAATGAGGAGGAACCCAATGGCAAACCATAGCTGTTTTTTACCCAAAACTTTCGCCCCTTATCGTTTACTTAGCTGCTTCTAGTAGAGCTTCCAATTCCTCTTTGGAAAAATGATAGATTTCATTACAGAAGTGGCATTGAGCTTCACCTTGTCCATCTGTTTGAATCATATCTTCAATTTCCTCTTTGCCCAGGCTGACGATGGCATCAGCAAATCGCTCTTTGGAGCAGCGGCATTTAAATTGAACCGGCACCGTATCAAGGAACTTCACATTTCCTTTGCCTAATAATTCTTCCAGGATTTCTTCAGGAGTCAATCCTCTTTGAATGAGTTTAGAAATGGGATCGATTGTTTTCAAACGATTTTCGATTTCATCAATCGTCTCATCTTCAGCACCCGGCATCAATTGAATAATGAAACCGCCTGAAGCAAGAATGGTATTGTCCGGATTGACAAGGACTCCTACTCCCACTGAAGAAGGAATCTGTTCAGAAGAAACGAAATAATACGTGAAATCTTCTCCCAATTCCCCGGATACAATCGGGACCTGACCAGTGAAGAAGTCTTTCAGCCCTAGATCTTTAACGACTGTCATGAATCCTTCCGTCCCCACTGCACGGCGTACATCCAACTTACCGTGTTCATTCAAATCGAAATGAACTTGAGGGTTGCTGACATATCCGCGTACGTTCCCTTTAGCATCGCTGTCCACGAGAATAGCACCGATCGGACCGCCGCCCTCGATTTTAACAGTCAATTTATCTTCACCTTTGAGCATGGAGCCCATCATGACGCCGGCAGTCATAGCACGGCCCAGCGCTGCAGATGCAGTCGGCCAGGTTTGATGGCGTCTCTGCGCTTCCCCTACTAATTCTGTTGAACGTACTCCGAACGCACGGACTTGTCCATTATAGGCTAAAGCTCTAACTAAATAATCACTCACTTCAGTCACCTTCTTATTAGTTTTATTCTTTGTTGCGTTTATAAATCAATCGTAATCCTTTCAATGTCAGGAATGGATCAACGACATCAATGACTTTCGATTCTTTGTCGATTAAAGTAGCAAGTCCACCTGTCGCAATGACGGTCGGCTCTTTGCTGCTTTGGGCTTTCATCCGGTTGACGATACCTTCAACTTGCCCTACATATCCATACAATATCCCTGACTGCATGGCTGAAACTGTATTTTTCCCTATGATATCATCTGGCCTTGCAATCTCGATCCTTGGCAGTTTCGCCGCCTTGGAATACAGTGCTTCTGTTGAAATACTGATCCCCGGAGCGATCGCGCCGCCCATGTACTGCTTATCTTCATTGATATAGCAATAGGTTGTGGCTGTCCCGAAGTCAACAATGATAAGAGGGCTGCCATATTCATGTATCCCGGCCACTGCATTCACGATGCGGTCAGCACCGACTTCACGAGGGTTGTCGTATTTAATATTCAAACCGGTCTTTATTCCCGGTCCTACAATCAATGGCTTTATTTGAAAATATTTATGGCACATTCTCTCGAGGGAGAACATGATAGGCGGAACCACGGAAGAAATAATGATGCCGTCGAATGCTTGAAAGGATAAACCTACATGCTCAAGCAGCGTCTTGATGACCATCCCATATTCATCTTCCGTCTTATGGCGGTTCGTTTCCACCCGCCAGTGATATTTCAATTCTTCTTGGTCATATACACCCAACACAATATTGGTATTCCCTACATCCAATACAAAAATCAACATTTTCACCTACTAAAAATTCATTCACTTCCATTAACAAAGCTATCATACCATACGGGGGGAGAAAAGCGGAAGCAGCTTGATTAGAGGCGTAAAGACTGGAGTTCAGCACCACGAGATAAAGGAAACACGATGAACGGAGTGAATCGATGTTGACTTATCGTAAGTGTGCTGAGCGAAGTCTTCCAGCCTCTAGCTGCTGGAGCTGGATCATGAAAAGCGGAAGCGCCTTGGTCTGCCCCGACCCGCATAAGACGGAACTCGAAGGAAATCCTGATTTCCGTAGAGGTACGGCTTATGACCTCGAGGGGCTAGGCGCTGGAGCTGGATCATGAAAAGCGGATCCGGCTGTTCAGAGGCGCCGAGGTTGGACTGAAGCGCAGCGAGATAAAGGAAACACGATGAGCGGTAGCGAATCGATGTTGACTTATCGTAAGCGCGCTTCGGGAAACCTCCCAGCCTCTAGCCGGAGGAGCTAGACATAGAAAAGCGGAAGCAGCTTGATTAGAGGCGTAGAGACTGGAGTTCAGCACGGCTGCTTACATATAAAAAAATGCCGCAGCTTATTGGGCTGCGGCATTTCGATTATAATTCTCTATTAGGATCGTTTTCATCTGAAGAAAGTGGACCTTCAACTTGATCGCCCGGTTTAGAGCCATTCAAAGTGTCTTCTTTCTTCTTTTGAATATTCACTTTCACATCGCCATTATCGATGCGCTTCACTTCGTCTTTATCCAAGGAAACTTCGCTTCTGTCAGGAAGTGTTCCGTGGTCAATCAAGTGTTTGATTTGCTGTGCATCAAGTGTTTCCACTTCCAATAGAGTATTCGCTACCAATTCAAGCTTATCTCTATTTTCCGTAAGGATCTTCTTAGCGCGTGCATAGCACTCTTTGATGATGCGCTGGATCTCAAGATCAATTTCGTATGCGATGGCATCAGAATAGTTTTGGTCATTCTGAAGATCTCTGCCAAGGAATACTTGACCTCCTTGAGCCTGGCCGAACTGCAATGGTCCAAGTTTATCACTCATACCAAATTCAGTGACCATTCTGCGGGCAATGCCTGTTGCACGCTGGAAGTCATTATGCGCTCCTGTTGATACTTCACCGAATGTAATCTCTTCAGCTACACGGCCTCCGAGCAATCCAGTGATTTTATCAAGAAGCTCCGGCTTCGTCATGAAGTAGCGATCTTCTTTTGGAAGCATAACTGCGTATCCACCCGCTTGGCCGCGAGGAACGATCGTTACCTTATGCACCATTTCGGCTTCATCCAGGACGACGCCGATAATAGTGTGTCCACCTTCATGGAAGGCAACAATTTTTCTTTCTTTCTGAGAAATGACCTTGCTCTTCTTCGCAGGACCCGCAATGACGCGGTCTGTCGCTTCGTCGATATCCGTCATATCAATTTTCTTCTTATCTTGACGGGCTGCAACGAGGGCAGCTTCATTCAATAGGTTCTCAAGGTCTGCACCTGAGAAGCCAGGAGTCCTCATAGCAATGGCCTTCAAGTCCACTTTATCTGAAAGCGGCTTGTTTCGGGCATGTACATGAAGGACCGCTTCACGTCCTTTAACATCCGGACGGTCAACAGTGATTTGTCTATCAAAACGTCCCGGACGAAGAAGGGCTGGATCCAGAATATCAGGTCTGTTTGTTGCAGCGATGATGATGATGCCTTCATTGGCACCGAAACCATCCATTTCCACAAGGAGCTGATTCAGCGTCTGTTCACGTTCATCGTGTCCGCCGCCTAGTCCTGCACCACGCTGGCGTCCTACCGCATCGATTTCATCAATGAAAATGATGCAAGGAGCGTTCTTTTTAGCATTTTCAAAAAGGTCACGTACACGGGATGCACCGACCCCTACAAACATTTCAACAAAGTCTGAACCACTGATTGAGAAGAATGGAACTCCAGCTTCTCCAGCAACAGCTCTTGCAAGAAGGGTTTTACCAGTTCCCGGAGGTCCTACGAGAAGGACGCCTTTAGGAATGCGTGCCCCCAATTCAGAGAATTTGCGTGGATCTTTAAGGAACTCAACGACCTCAACGAGCTCTTGCTTTTCCTCATCTGCACCAGCAACATCTTTGAATCGCACTTTTTTCTTTTCTTCACTGTAAAGCCTTGCTTTGCTTTTCCCAAAGTTCATCACTCGGCTTCCGCCGCCCTGAGCCTGGTTCAGCAAGAAGAAGAACAGAATGAAGATGATGACAAAAGGAATGATCGTTGTAAAGAAGGATACCCATCCACTCGTCTCCTTAGCAGGAAGGACTTTCACGTCGGATTTAGCTGATGCTTCAGTAATCCGATCGAGAAGTGTCTGGCTGTTCATTACATATGTAAGGAACTGCTGGCCTTCTTTGTAATCCTTTAATTGTCCTCTTACTTCATAAACGCCTCTTTCAGGCTGTATGGAGACATTTTCGACATCGCCTTTTTCAAGGTGGGATACGAAGTCGCCATAGGATATATTCTTTGTAGGTGTATTATTGTTGTTGAAGTAGCTGACCACACCAATAATCACCAGAAATACTAGCAAATAAAATATCGTGTTTCGAAAAATCCGGTTCATCCCTTACCTCCTCCCGCGGGTAAACAAACTACAATCAATAGTATCATAGAAAATCATGGTATTCCAACAATTTGCATTATTGTGAAACCGCTTCGATTGCCTTGCTTTTCCACAGTATTTTCATTATAGGATTTACTTACTCGCCTTTGTTATACACTTCAGGCTTCAAAATACCGATATAAGGAAGATTACGGTATCTTTCCGCGTAGTCAAGTCCATATCCGACAACGAATTCGTCAGGGACAATGAAACCTACATAATCTGCATGGATGTCAGATTTGCGTCCAGTCGGCTTATCAAGAAGCGTGACGATTTTAATGGATTTCGCTTTGCGGTATTTAAATAATTCCACAAGATAGCTGAGTGTCAAGCCGCTGTCGATGATATCTTCTATGATTAAGATATCTCTACCCTCAACTTTAGTATTTAAATCCTTTAAAATTTTCACTTCACCTGTGGATACCATGGAGTTCCCATAGCTTGAAACATCCATGAAGTCCATTTCCAAATGGGTATCAATGCGTTTTAAAAGATCTGACATAAATGGCATTGCGCCTTTTAGAACCCCGATGGCAAGCGGAAAGCGATCTTGGTATTCTTCAGTCAGCTGGGAAGCGATTTCCCGGATTTTGCCTTGAATTTCTTCTTCAGTGATTAAAACTTTCTCGATTTCATTTCTCATGAATTAATTGTCCCCCTAGAAGATGTTTGCGGATTAAAATGTAAAATCAATAGCGGTTTATCAGCTGCTTGTTCAATATCATATTTTGACTTTTTGATCCCCGGCAGCCAAAGGATCTCCCCTGACTGGTCTGTGACGATCGGCCAGGATTCCCTCATGTGGACAGGGATTTTGCTGTCAATGAATATATCTTTCACTTTCTTGGTCCCGTTCAGCCCTTTTGCCGCTATCCTGTCTCCATCGCGCCGTGTACGGACGATCAAAGGCAGATTCAGCATGGATGTGTCGAGACAGATGGAGCTGTTCCCATTCTTCAGCGGCATAGAATTGAGATCCCCCGCTATAATGGATGAGGCATTTGGGAGATTAATTTCCCCTTGCAGCGGCAGTTCAAATTCATATGGATCTGTCCTGCCTGATGGCCTGAATGTAAAACAGCAATGGTTATAAGATCGTATCACCTTAAGATGATGCGGAAAATCCAGCTGTCCGGATACATTGGAACTGCTTTTCAAAAGCTGCTGGACTGCATCGATATGTACAGCCGAAATCGAGGATGGAAGCTCCTCGTAAAGATAGTTTAATATTAGTTGAATCCCTCTTCTTTGTAAAGGCAAAGGCATTTGGTGAAACCTTGTGATTTCAAATGAAATTTGATCATGATGTTTATTCCATAACTTATTCATTTCTTCCCTTGTTAATTCCTGCAGAAAAACCTCATCTTCCCTTAATTCTTCTCCAAAACGCTGGAATTGTTCATGGAAGTTCGGATTTTCCTCGCGAAGGGCAGGCAGCACCCGGTGCCTGAATCGATTGCGGGTGTAATCATCCTTTTCATTGCTGGGGTCTCTTCTAGGCTTCAATTCATAAAACCGGCAGTATTCTTCTATTTCATTTTTGTTGAGGCTTAGGAGCGGCCTGATGAGCCTCCCGCTTCCGAAGGGCCTTTGAACAGGGATTCCTGCCCTGCTTTTCCCCACAGCACCCCTTGTGAGCCTCATAAGGATGGTCTCGGCTTGATCGTCCCCGTGATGGCCCGTCGCGATGGCCGTGTATCCCTTCTCCTGAAGTGTTTCTTCAAAGAAGAGATAGCGGTAATATCTTGCCGTTTCCTGCATTCCTTTTCCTTCGTCGGCCATTTTCGCTTTGATGTCAATGGAAGCAGTCTCGCAAGGTATCCCCAATGTGGCGCAGAACCTTTCCATAAAGAGTATATCTTCATGTGATTCCCTGCCCCTTAACATATGGTCAACCGTTATGCAGGCCAGTCCTATTCCATAAAGCGATGTCCTCCGGGATAGAAAATGAAGAAGGGAAAGAGAATCCGGACCGCCTGATGCAGCAACCAGAATCCTGTCTCCTTTTTCAACCAAACCATGCCTTTCAATAAAGGCGGATACTTTCCTCTCGTACGCAAGCATAAACATCTGTCCCTATCCAGTTTGTACACAAAGTGTATTTCCAACTAGTTTATCATTCCAGCAGACAAACAACAAAAGAGAACCTATAAGTTCACAATATTTTACGATTATGAAGGTACATGTCTAAATTTGCCCATAAATATAAAGAAAATACAAGACGCCGACGATCATGATGATCAAAATCGTTTCAGCAAATCCGCCCTTTGATTTTTTCTTTTGATTTTTCATGTGGCGGCTCGCTGCAGAAGGACTTTTCCTGGCGCTATTTATAGAAGAATGATTTTTGGCAGGGACCGTTTGCTTTTTAGGGATGCTCATTTGGGAATTGTCATCGATGGCCAAGAGCATACCTTCTCTCATTGCACCAGCTGACGCATATTGTCCTTTAATCGCTTTCATGAGCGGTTCTTGAAACGGACGCAGCATTTGGCTGCTTTTAATCATATCTTCAATGTGGCGGATGCCCGTTCCGGTTTTTTGAAAACGTTTTGGATATGCCATATTGACCATCACCATTGCCGCTGCAAACAGATCATAGGCGGGATCTGCTTTTCTGGAGCCTGCACCCCAGTAGCCGCGATCAAAGAATTCAGTGAATTCCTTAATGGCTCTTCCTTGGATGGTGGTCCCTCCCACATCTATGCAGCGGATCCTCGGAGGCGGACCTGTAACAATCAGGTTTTCCGGTTTTAAATCTCCAAATACCCATCCAGACTGATGGAGTCTTTCCAGATCCTTTAACAGCTGAAGAATCAAAACTGACTGCCATGTGCTCCCTTTTTGAGAAACAAAGTCAAGCAGGTTCGGCCCCTCAATGTATTCCATTGTGTAAAAGGGGATTTTCTGATTCCTTGCTTCCCAATCATCCACATCTAACAAAGAAGGTCCGAGGGCAGACCCTGGGACCTTCGCAAATGCTTTGAGGACATTCACCTCTGATGTTATGGATATATTGTTATCGCTGAATTTCAGTGCCGCATTCCCCATTGCTGATTTGGCTAAATAGACAATGCCGTTGGCGCCGTAGCCCAGCTGTTTGATCAGTGTATATCTGTTTTTATGCCATTTCCCTTCAACTACTGTGCCAGGAGAAAAATTATACTGACTCTTCAAATTGTCCATCACGCGAAATGAGGCTCCTTAATGAACGTTTTTTCTTGAAATGACCCAATGCTTCACGAAGGGCTGGGCCGGTAGGTGTAATCCCCCCGGAAGATAATTTGGAAAAGATGCTAGTCAAGGATTCTAGCCTTGGCGTCCAATCCAGCAATTTTTCGACATCATTCTTTTTCCCGGGAAATACAAAAACAGAAAATTTGTTATCCCCCATACGGGCATTCATGCTGAGGGATAGATCCAGCAGCGCTTCTTTCACTGTTGGAAGCTTATTCTTCATGCTTGCACTCGTGTCAACAAGTATAAGCACTTCGAGGTCAGCCTTTTCCCCAAGTTCATCTACCACTTCCATGACTTCTCCTCTTTTTTCAGGAGGAAGCTCCTCGATGGAAGCTGATTGTCCAAGGATTTGCTTCAATTCTTTATTGACGACTCCCTGCAGTGTTTGTGTCATCGCTTTACGCGTCACCATCTGAACTGTCTGTGATAATGCCTGGGCATAAACTACTTGGCTGATGCCGCCGCCCGACATGGAAATATCCTCGATTTCCTGCATCCCATTTTGGTCAATCACGTCATTTTCCATGACACCGATGACATTCACTGTTATCCCTTGTTCCTTTGCCAATGCAGCAACTGCAATGGGGTCTTCCCCTTGATTTGAACATCCGTCTGTTATTAAGAGAATTTGCTTTAACGTTCCCGTCCTCAACGTTTTCCCCTCCTAATCAATTGATGTCTCCATCATCGACAAAAAGGAGGGGATTTATACCTTGTTTCATAGATTATTAACAGCAATCTATCAGCCTAACACTTCTGTTTCAGGAAATGTTTTTATATTTCCCCACTGGGATGCTGGCCCATTTCGGCGTATTATGCTTTATGGCAGCCACTACAATGGTCATATCATCTTCAATGCTGCCCGACCTTGTCCTGATGACCTCCTCCATGATTAAATCAGCGATCTCCTGAGGATCATCTGTTTGAAGTTCCCTGACCTTGCGTTTCATCCATGCATCATAATTTTCAATATGCTTCGGCCCCTCAAATACACCGTCGCTCATCATGATCAGCAGGTCTCCCGCTTTCAGCTGATCCGATACAACGTCCACATCAAAATCCTGAATGATTCCCATCGGAAGATTGCTCGCTTCAATTTTGAATACTTTATCCCCCCGTTTGACAAAGCTTGGTGTGGATCCGATTTTTAAGAATTTTACGGAAGCATCCTGCAAATCGATCATGGCGAGATCGAGCGTGGAGAATATCTCATCTGTCGTCCTCAAAGATAGAATGGAGTTGATAGATTTAATCGCCACCTTTTCCTCGATGCCTGATTGAAGGATCTTTTGAAGCAGCCTGAGTGTTTCGTTGCTTTCGTGATGGGCACGCTCACCGTTCCCCATCCCGTCACTGATGGCAATGGCAAACTTCCCTGGGCCGAGCTCAATCGTTGAGTAGCAGTCGCCGGAAACAAGACCGCCTCCTTTTGCTGCATGCGCGACAGCCGTATCAACGACAAAAGCTTTTGCAGAGCGGAATGTCACTTGGCAGAATCCATTCGGGTATTTAGCACATTCTTCTTTCTGGACAATGATGGACTCACCAGTGATATCCGAAAGCATCGGTGCTATCAGTTTTTCACATTCACCCCTGCCATGGCAGTAGGGGATGGTCATATCAATATCCACATTCCCCTGCTCCAGCGAATAGATTTCAACCCCTTCTATTTCAATGCCGAACTCTTCCAGCGCCTCCAGGATCGACTCTTCCTGTTTATGATGATTCTCCCGCTCACGCTGAATTTCACGCGCAAAGTCACCCATCACTTCAGATACTCCTAATAGCTGATCGGCTACGAGTTTCCTTGACTCCTGAACCTGCTTTTTCAATTTTTGATTGGCCTGGAAATAGGTCAATTCCTTTTGGACAGCGTCCTGCACTTTTTGGGCTTTCACACAATGCTTGTCCAAGTCCCGGCTTGTCCTATGGCTGATGACCCCTTCCCCCGTCTCTACTTCATACATGACTGTTTTCATCAGCTCATAGGTTTCTTCAAAATTCCTGCTCCAGCAGTGATCTTTCTTAAAGCAGGTCTGGCATGTTTTTTCCGTTACATTGCTCATGAACATATCCAATTCATGATCTTCATAATCCGAATCCTTTTTTTCATCGTATTGTGAAAAGCTCTTCGAGAGAGCTTGGAATACAGAGGAGAACTGCTCCACACGATTGGCCGTGACATCCCTGATTTTCCTCATATAATGCTGCTGTTCCTGTGCATATTCAGGGGTGCCCGGAATATGCTTCGCCAATTTCGCTGCCAGATTTTGAGGAGTCAAGTAAAGCAGGAAAATAGCTGCGCAGCTTTCATAGATGGTCTGCATAAGAGAGCCCTCCGTCTCTCCATACATTCCAATCAAAAGGGTAGCAATCAAAAGCCCGGCAGCTGTCCCCGTCCTTTTTCCTTCTTTCAGCAATCCTCCTAACAATCCTGAAAAAGCGAGAAGGCTCATTTGATAAAAACTGGACACATTGGCAAGGCTGAAAATCAGCCCTGTCACAACTCCGACTGTGGAGCCCACCGTAGCCCCCGCTACAAAAGCAAAAAGCAGGACCAAGTACCTTGAAAGAATATGTTCTATCGATAAATCATATAAAGTCCATCCGATCGTTCCGGTCATGACGGATGCCAGCATGATGATCAAACTGACGACTTCTTCTGTCTTCAATGATTTTTTTCTTTTATGCATGGATAATAGCGGAATGCTCTGCATAAAGATCAATGTAAGGATAAAACTGAGGGCAGCCTCGACCCCTGCCATCACCCCGTCATAGACGGTAAAGACCTGATTCTGCTGCACATATAAAAATACACATTTCACGATAAATGATGTGAAAAGGACAAAAAACGGCAGCGCCTTTACCGTGTTGCTTTTAAACTGCATGAAAAGACGGAAGCTGATGAGGAATATGACACTCGCTGCAAAAGTGAAAACGATGGACCCAATCGAAAGGGTGACAGCCCCTGCAAGGAGTCCGATCAAAGCCAGCGGAGCTTTATCCCTTCGAATCATGTAAACTGCCGCAAAAAAAGGAAGAGAAAATGGCGTCAGATGCGATAATATCAAAGCCCTCCCCAATAAAAAGCCAATCAACACCAAAATAAATCCCTTTTGAAGGAAGAAGACCTCCATTTTTGTCTGGAAGGTTTGCAAGCCTTTCGTCAATCCGACCTTCGTTTCCCCCAATTCAACATTTCGGACGGTTTCCATCATGGTTCGTTCTGCTTTTTCCATGCATAAAACACTCCCTATTTGTATTCGTTGCTTTTCATTATAAAATGGACAAGCTTCAAACTTTGTCAAAATGGGCTGTTGAATTGCAAGAAAAGTTCGACTCTTTTTTTAGTTTTTAAACAAATGAAGCCTGATAAACGCTGACATCCCCTTATTCTTCCATGTATAAAAAAGGAATGAAACAAACGACAAATTTCTTTTAAAAAATTGTTGACTTCTTTTATCATGGTAGGTATTATAAATCATGTGCTTTTAAACATTTTACTTATGGCGGTGTAGCTCAGCTGGCTAGAGCGTACGGTTCATACCCGTGAGGTCGGGGGTTCGATCCCCTCCGCCGCTACCATATTTTCTTACGGCCCGTTGGTCAAGCGGTTAAGACACCGCCCTTTCACGGCGGTAACACGGGTTCGAATCCCGTACGGGTCATGGCATAAAAGATCAAAGCTTAGAAATCCAAGTGGTTTCAAAGGCTTTGATCTTTTTTTATTGTCTCAAATACCCTTAAAATGAACATAAAAAAAAGCAGTTCTATATAAGAACCGCTTTTTAAACTGACTATTATATGATGATAGACAGCAAGTTAACCTCGTCTAGCACCCCGTCCTCCTCGTTTTGTCTCCGTTTGGCGCTTTAAGGATGACAAACGATCTTCACTGTCTTTTAAGAAACGAGCCATTTTCTGCTCGAAATTTTCTTTTGGACGAAATTCTGATTGTCGGTTGTTATTGCGTGGACGTTGTGGAGAGCGTTCACGTTGAGGCTGATCTTTGGCTTTGCGGATAGATAATCCGATCTTACCATCTTTCTCAACATTGATCACCTTCACTGTCACTTCATCGCCGACTTTAAGATGTTCATTGATATCTTTTACATAATTGTCCGCGACTTCACTGATGTGCACCAAACCTGTTGAGCCTTCCGCAAGTTCCACAAACGCTCCAAAATTAGTGATGCCGGTTACCTTACCCTGTAACTTGCTGCCTACTTCAATCGACATAAAAAAATTGTTCCTCCTTAATAAGTTGAAAAGTCTTTCTTACTTTATATTATATCGGACATGAAAAAAGAGTGTCAATAAGACTACTCTTTATCCTCATCATCTTCTTTTTTATCTGGGATGTTAAAAATAATTTCTCCCTTGTCTGATAAAAAATACTCGCTTCTTGCCAATTTAGCTATATAATCGGGATCGTTCAGCTTGATGATCTCGTCTTTCAGAATAGATTCTTTCCTTTTTAGGTGGGACAAGTTCTGTTCCACTTTAGCCTTTTCAGCCCTCTTCTCTTCCAGTCTTTCCTTTTGGGAGACCAATGAAGACAGCATGAACCAGGTAGTGGCCGCCGCAATCAAAGCAAACACGCTCAGGCGTCGAATTAAAAGCTTTCGCCGTTTGGATGCCGCTTGCGTATTTCTTTCGTGCTGTTTGACATAGGGGTTCTGCATCGAAGTGACTTTTCTTTTTTTTCCGCCCATTCACGCGCCTCCTTTGTTGTATGATCCTGTTATTCCCTCTTTTTCCAGAAAGAAATCTTGTTATTAATGTAATTCTTAACTCTTTTCCATTTTCCTGCTAAATAATTATATAACTTCTCGACGGATTTTTTAATCTTTTTCGGCATAAGTTTCCAAAATATTTTCATCATCCAGAAAATTGGCGCCAAAAAGATCTTTAATAGCCATAATAATATTTTTAACAACGCTTTTACAAGAGTCCAAATACCCTTTAATAAAGTGAAAACAATGGTTGTGAGGGTGAAAAAAATCCAAGTGACCGGCCTGACCAGCATTAATTGGATGGTTTTCACGATCATAAGATAGATTTTGATGGTCATGCGGATGAAGATTTCCAGAAGCTTCAGATAGGCCTTTTTAAACAATGCCTGGTAAGCAGCGAAGCCGCAAAGGATGGCAATGAAAATATAAAATCGGACTTCTCCAAAGTTCACTTTGTATAAAATATAAAATGTGAACAATCCGTACATAACCCAAAATAATACGTCATTAATAAAAACTAGCCATCGCTTCCGTTTATTCCTTTTCAGAAAACGGCTGTAAGTGTCCAGGGCTGCACCAAAAAAGCTTCCCATGGCAATCATGGCAAGCATCGTGCAGAATTGGGTTGTCAGGCTCATCGTCATCGGAACAGCTTGCTAAAGAGCCCTTTAGCTTTCTCCCCATGCTGTTCATCAAGATAAACGAGGTCGAACACCTTCCCTTTGATGGATACAATCCCTTTATCCACATCAAGATTTTTCATCTGCAGATTTTGGCCCCTTACAGATAGAAAACCCATGACAGTCTCCAGAAGAAATTCCTCATTATCAAAGCTTTCAACCTGCTTAACCCCGGTGATGTCGAGCACTTTTCTGCCGCGCATCATGACATCATGCTCTTGGACAGTCACTTTATTAGATGGATTTGCATCATAATAGTTATTCATCTTCATCCCCCACATTTCAATAGTACAGGCTTATTGATATATGTGTATGTGGGGGGCAAAGAGATTAGAACAAGCTCTCCATCAGCATGTCAACCTACAATGATTCACCGATCTTTTCGTCTTTGATGATGGTATACATGTTGGCTGCTTCTTCTTTTTTCGTTGTATCCTGAAGCATTTCTACTTTTGCAGTTACAAGGCGCTGACCGAAGCGGACCACAAGTTCATCCCCTACTTTAACGGTTGAACTGGCCTTGGCTGTTTGGCCATTGATTGTGATTCTTCCTTGATCGGCCACTTCCTTTGCCAATGTCCGGCGTTTGATCAAACGGGAAACTTTTAAAAATTTATCCAGTCTCATTGCCACCATATGAACTTCTCTCCTTATAAACCTTTTTCCTTTGCCTCATTCCACCATTGATCCAGTTCCTCCAATGTGTAATCAGAGAACTTCCGTCCGCTTTTCCTCACTTGTTGTTCGATGTAGGAAAAGCGCTGATAAAACTTCAGGTTTGTGGAAATGAGGGCTTCTTCCGGATGAATCTGATAGAAGCGTGCCACGTTGACGATCGAGAACAATAAATCTCCTAATTCTTTCAACTGGCTTGTTTTATCTCCATTCTCTGCTTCATACTCAAATTCCTGCAGCTCTTCTCTTAATTTTTCCCAGGCTCCGGCTTTTTCTTCCCAATCAAAGCCTTCTTTCGCCGCTTTCTTCTGATACTCATAGGCTGTCAGGATAGCAGGCTGCCCCTTTGGAATAGAATCAAGGATGGACGCATTCGCTTCCTCTCCGGATTTCTCCTCCGCTTTGATGCGGTTCCAGTTGGCAAGAACTTCTTCAGAATTTTCAGCTGAGATGTCTCCAAACACGTGAGGATGTCGCCTCACCATCTTTTCTGATACCCCTTTAAGGACATCTTCAATCGCAAACATGCCTTCATCTTCCCCAATTTGGGCATGCAGAAGGACCTGAAGCAAAACATCTCCTAATTCTTCAATGATATGATCGATATCCTGCTGATCTATCGCCTCTAAAAGTTCATAGCATTCTTCAATCAGATACTTCTTCAAGGATTCATGCGTCTGCTCCTTATCCCAAGGGCAGCCATCCGGTCCCCTGAGTTCTGCAATGATCTGACGGAATGTAGAGAATTCCGCATAGGTCTCTTCAAAAGCAGCCGCAGGTGGAATGTAGACCGTTGTCAAATTATCAAGCGACATATCCCTGTCCAATTCATATAGCTGCACCCATCTGACTTTCTCCGATTGGCTGCCCGCTGCTGTGACGATCGCTGCAGGATGCTCCGCAGGGAACTTTTCCATCAGAGTCAGTTTCACTTCGGATGCGACGAAGGCATCATACACCTGCCCAATCATTAAATGCTGACTCATTTTGATATCATCACGTTTTAATGCAGTCCCATCCAATAGCTGAAACCCTTCGATCGGATCCACTTTGACAGAAGTAAACAATGCGTCGATAAAACTTTGTCCGCCGACCACTTTTACGTCTATCCCTTTTTCCTCAGCTCTTTCTAAAAGGAGCTGCACCGTTCTCTCCGCAACGAGCGGATGGCCGGGAACACCATATATGATGGATTGCCCTATTGATTTTTTGAACAGCTCGTCCGCTATTTCTTCATAAACCTCTTCAAATCCATCATGCTTTTCATACACTTCATCGAAAGATTGGTAGACGAACCCTTCCTGTTCAAGCTGTACGACTGCAGGATGCTCCTTCGTTCTCAGATACACGTTCTCCCCGCTTTTCAACAAACGGTATATGCCAAGCGGAAGCTGTTCGATGTCGCCCGCTCCGAGCCCCACTACTTTTATCTGGTTCACGCTCAATCGACTCCTAACGTTTTTTTCTTAATTTGGTTTGAAGCTTCAACAGTTTGCTGCCAAATGGCAATAAAATGATTTCGTGCGATTGGAATAATTCTCTCCTTGTGATGACAGCAATATAAGCTGCACCGCCTGCTCCGACCCCGACAAGGGAAAGAATGATGGAGGACGCTCTGCCTCCATGAAGCATGAAGCCCATATGTGAGCCGCCCCATAACCAGATTTGGAGGACAATCGTCATGACTAACGCTGCCCATGCTATTTCACCAATGAATTTCATAGACAAGAACGTCTTCCCAAACATGCTTTTTACTTTCAAAAGCAGGAAGACCGCAACAAACATTAAGGAAAACACAGTAGCTGCCGCTGCACCTGCTGCACCCCATATCGGAACAAGGCACAAGTTTCCCATGTACTTCAAAAGTACGCCTGCCACAATATGCTTCATTGGCGCATATGGATGCCCCAGCCCTTGAAGCAGTCCAAGAAGCGTCAATATGATCGATGTAAAAAGGATGGACAAAGAAAATATCTGCAATACACCTGTTCCATCCCTATTTTCAAAAAGCATTTCATTAACCGGCCCCAGGATGTTGATCAACCCGATTGCCGCACCTGTACCAGCAGCAAGGCTGACCTTAAGGGCTGCAGTCATTTTCCCTTCCAGGAATGCTTTTTGACCTTTACGAAAGGCTGTTGTCACAATGGGAACAAGCGCTAACGACAGGGACGTAGACACCACGGTCCCTAATTGTACAAGCGGCTGCCCCCGGTCATAAATCCCTTTTAAGACCTTGGCTTGGTTCATAGGTACCCCTGACTTGACCAGGGAAGAATAAAGACTGAGCGAATCCGCCAATTGAAGGAGGACAAGGAGCATCCCGCTTATGCAGATGGCCATCCCTTGAAAGATCAGGATCCGGGCCCATTTAAACAGGTCTTCCGCTGCCGCGGGGGATCCTTGGAAAATCAGCTTTTCTCTATAAATCGATATAAATAGAATCAGCACCAAGATGGCTGCTGCCCCACCGGTCAATGAACCGGAAAGGGCTCCCTCGCCGGCCTCATAAAGAGAGCGGCCTTGTGCGATGAACGCGTATGACAGCACAAGGATGGTCGCAACCCTCACAAGCTGCTCCGCCACTTGGGAAACGGCTGTTGGCATCATGTTGCCCTTGCCTTGAAAGTAGCCCCTTCCAATCGATAAAAACGGAAGAAGCAAAAAGGAAAACGAAATGAATTTTATCAAAGGAGCCAATCTTTCATCACCCATCCACCCGGCAAGCAGCGACGCGCCAGTGTAGAACACGAGAAAGAATAGGACCCCTATTATCAATAGTGTAAAAAAAGAAACGCGAATCAAATGGTTTATCTTCTTATGGCCGTCAGCAGGATGCTGCTCCTCCGCAATCATCCTGGATAAGATGACCGGAAACCCATAAGTCGACAGTGCAAGGGCAATCCCGTAAATAGGATACACTTGCTGATAAATATAAAAACCGATATCCCCGACAATATTCTGAAACGGGACACGGTAAACGGCACTCAAAATTTTCGTCGCTAACGCTGCAATCGTTAAAATGAACGCCCCTTTAAACAAATCTCTAGAATGATCCTGAGGCAAAAAAACGTCCCATCCTTCCAAAATACAATAATCAAATATCCAATGTATTATAGCATAAAAAGCGGAATGCGCTCGTCAATCGGCGACAAGCATAAGACGGAGCTCGAAGGAAATCCTGATTTCCATAGAGGTACGGCTTATGATCTCGAGCCGATGGCGCCTGCAGCTGGATAGCATAAAAAAAGGACTGCCCTTGGCAGCCCTTTGATGTTGTATTCTTTGATGATTAAGATTCCATTTGTCTTGCTAGAAAGCTTGCTGCTGTTTCAACTGCTTTCTGCTCCACTTCACCAAGCGTACGGTCTTTGGAGAAGATCACCACTCCGCCGATAGGATCGCCGTTCGCTACAATTGGAGCAATCGTATAGGATTGCATTTCCTCTTCATTTCCATCAACCAATGACACTTGTCCTTTTTGAGTGACGAGAACAGAGTTGCGTTCATCGATTGTCTTTTCCAACAGCTCGCTTACGTTTTTGTTCAGGTGCTCTTTTTTCGAACCACCTGCTACAGCGATGACTGTGTCACGGTCGCTGATAAGAACCGGGCTTCCTAAGCTGTCATATAAAGCTTCCGCGTATTCCTTTGCAAAGTCACTCAACTCGCTGATTGGAGAGTATTTCTTAAGAATAACCTCGCCATCGCGGTCGACAAATATTTCTAATGGATCTCCTTCACGGATGCGTAGGGTTCTGCGGATTTCTTTCGGAATTACGACGCGCCCTAAATCATCAATTCGACGAACAATACCAGTTGCCTTCATCTTATGTTGCCTCACTTTCTAATGATGATTGTAATTGTTGGGAATGGACTGCTTCTGAAACAGTCCGTTTCCTTGTTGAGTTTAGTATCTTTAATCTGGGAACTTCTATACACTTTCAGATATTTTTTCTGCTGATTCAAAGTTGTGGAAAAAAAGGTTAAACATTCCATACGAAGAAAGCAGTTGTACTTTGTTTTACCCGCTCAAGGTTCTATTAAAACACAAAAGCCATTACAGATAGGTTACAAAAGGAGTAAAGTTAGTTTACGGATATGGAAGACTTCCTTGCATTTTCCAGATTTTTTACCAAATCATAGAGGATCTTAAACCATTTCTTCATGTCCGTACCCTTTGTCTGCAAGGTGACTTTGAGCCTGTTCCCTTCCATTCCGAGGCCAACCATTCTTCCATATTGATTGGTCATTTCGAACACCTTGGAACCATCAATTTCATTGGTCCCCTGTTCTGACATCAGGATGGTGATTATTCCTTTTAACTGTTTGATCGAATCCAGCTTCATTTGGTTGGCAAATACCTTCATTTCAGCGATGCAAAATAAATAGTCCACCTGTTCAGGATAGTCGCCGAAACGGTCTATAATTTCATCTTTAAGTTCTCTCACTTCGGCAAGAGCAGCCAATGATCTGAAGCGTTTATACATTTCAATCTTTTGATTGCCGTCAGGGATATACGTGTCGGGAAGATAGGCATCGACATCGAGTTCAAGCTCCACAGTTAATGTTTTTGGCTTCTTGTGGATGTCTTCCTTCCTGTCTTCTATCGCTTCCTTCAGCATCTGGGAATACAAATCAAATCCGACGGAATCGATAAATCCGTGCTGGGCTGCTCCCAGCAGATTTCCGGCCCCGCGGATGGTCAAATCACGCATGGCGATTTTGAATCCGGAGCCCAGTTCAGTGAACTCCTTGATGGCTTGAAGCCTTTTCTCCGCTACTTCTGTCAGCACCTTATCCTTTCGATAAGTAAAGTAGGCATAGGCGACGCGATTGGAGCGCCCAACACGTCCGCGGAGCTGATAGAGCTGGGAAAGACCCATGCGGTCGGCATCGAAGACGAGGAGCGTATTGACATTCGGTATATCCACTCCAGTTTCAATGATGGTTGTGGTGACAAGTACATCGAATTCCCCTTCAAGGAATCCAAGTATCACCGACTCCAATTCGTTTTCCGTCATTTGTCCGTGGGCATAGGTAACCCTTGCATCCGGCACAAGCATGGAGATCTCATCCGCTTTCCGTTCGATATCCTCCACACGGTTGTATAGGAAATATACCTGTCCGTTCCTGGCAAGCTCCCGTTCAATCGCTTCCTTTACAAGCGCCCCGTTATACTCCATCACATACGTCTGGACAGGGAAGCGATTTTCAGGCGGCGTTTCTATGACGGATAGATCCCTTACCCCGAGCATGGACATATGGAGAGTCCTTGGAATCGGCGTAGCCGTCAATGTTAAAACATCAATGTTCGTTTTCAGCTGCTTGATTTTTTCTTTATGCGTAACTCCAAAACGCTGTTCTTCATCGATGATCAATAAGCCGAGGTCCCTATACTGCACGTCTTTCGACAATACGCGGTGCGTTCCGACCACTACATCGACCGTTCCATTTTTCAGCCCTTTAAGCGTCTCGGTTTGCTGTTTCTTCGTCCTAAAGCGGCTCATAACCCCAATGTTGATGGGGAAGTCCTGGAATCGTTCTTTCATCGTTTCGTAATGCTGCTGTGCAAGGATGGTCGTCGGCACAAGGAATGCCACCTGCTTCCCATCCATCACGGCTTTAAACACAGCGCGGATGGCTACTTCTGTTTTCCCATAGCCGACATCTCCGCAGAGGAGGCGGTCCATCGGGCGCTCTCTTTCCATATCCCGCTTGATTTCATTAATGGAACGGAGCTGATCTTCTGTTTCCTGATAGGCGAAAGAGGTTTCGAATTCTCTTTGCAGATCTCCGTCAGGGGAAAATGAGTAGCCTTTTGAAGCTTCCCTCTCTGCATATAGCTTGATCAAATCATCTGCAATGTCCTGGACAGAAGACTGCACCTTGCTTTTGACGCGTTTCCACTCAGTGCCGCCCAGTTTATAGAGCTTCGGTTCCTTTCCTTCTGAACCCACGAACTTTTGAACAAGCTCAATCTGTTCGACCGGAACATAAAGCTTGTCGCTGCCCTGGTACTTGATATTCATATAATCCTTGTGGATGCCGTTGATCTCCAGCGTTTCAATCCCAAGGTATTTACCTATCCCATGATTCACATGGACAACATAATCCCCGACTTTCAGCTCGGAATAGCTTTTAATTCGTTCAGCATTCGAGAGCTTTTGGCGCCTAGGAGCTTTTTTGGCTGTTTTTTTATTGAACATCTCTTCTTCTGTAATAACAGCCAGCTTCATCATCGGGATTTCAAAACCGGCATGAAGGCTTCCTTCACTGATTTGAACTTTTTGTGGAAGGATCTTCGAAGAGTCCTCTACAACAGCAGCCTCCACTTCATAATCCGCCAGCACTTGATGCAGCTTTTTCATCCGTTCTGTATTCGGACCGAGAATGACAATCGTGAATTTACCTTTTTTCCACCGGTCAATTTCAGATTTCATCACATTCAACTGGCCATGGAAGTTCTGCATTTGCTTGCAGGTGAAATTAAAGATATTCTGCGGACTTGTATTCGGAATGTGCTTTAAAAATAAGGATAAATACAGTTTGGATAAAGAAGAACGGGCCATGATGGCAGGAAGATTCTGAGATACCTGGAGGCTGTGGACGATTTGTCCTTCTTCCAACAGGGCTGTATACCATTCCGCCTCTTCCTTTTCCAATGAATCATTCATTTCTTGTATCCGGGAGTATTCATCTAGAATGACCAGGCTGTCGCTTGGGAGGTAGTCTAGCAAACTACTAGGCGCTTCGTAGGCAATCGACAGGTATTTAAAGATTTGCTCCGGCATATGGCCGTTCTTTAATTTTTCAAGATCATATCCTATATTTTGTGAAAGCAATGCCTTCGCTTTATCATTTTTTATTTTTTGAAGGCTTTCCTTCAATTTGACTTCCAACCGATCTGCAATCACTGAAAGATGCCCCTGTGTTAATGGAGCTTCCACTGCAGGACCGATGGAAATCTGCTTTAGCTTATCTTTCGAACGTTGATCATCAATAGAAAAAGAACGAATGGAATCAATCTCTGTATCAAATAATTCAACACGGATCGGGTCCGACTCTGTCAGTGGGTAAATGTCCAGGATTCCACCCCGAAGGCTGAACTCGCCGGGGCCGCTGACCATATCGCTGCGGCTATAGCCCATCGTCACCAGCTGTAGAAGGATTTCCTCGAGGTCGATGTCCTTCCCTACTTCAAGTTGGAATTGATACTTTTTCCACTCAGATGGCGGAGGAAGCAGCTTGCGCATACCTGCGACAGGGACAATGAAGATCCCTTTCTTGCCGGACGCCATCGCATTCAGCGTTTCAATCCGCTGTGCCCTTAACTCCGGGCTTGCAATGCTGATTTCTGCAGCAATCAATTCATTGGCAGGATAGATAAACAACTCATCTTCGTCAACCAGATTAGATAAATCATCGTACAGCTTCTGGGCCTGAAGGAGATTATGCGCTGAAACGACAATCGACCTTTTTGACTCATGAAAGATGCCCGCTATCAAGACAGATCTGGAAGAGCCGGAAAGTCCTGCAACCAATTGTTCTCTTAATCCTTCTTCCACACCAGTCAGAATCGATTGAATCTCTTTATTTTGAAAAAATACTGTTCGTAAACCTTCCATATTCATGTCTAGCCCCTCCCCTCTGCTGGTATCACTATATGTTCTACCGAAACAGAAAAACGCTTTGGGGGATGAAACCCAAAGCTTGTTCTAATGGATTAAATAGTCGAATTCATGGAGTGCAGGACTGCGGTCAAGCGCTTCCTGGCAATCCTCGCAAATGGATGTAATCTGAATGTCTCCATTTGATTCATAAGAGACCATCTCCTGTCTCTCTTGATCTGATAATTTATGCAGCCCAAGCTGTTCGGTATGGACCGAAAACTTGTCCAGGCTGCCGATTTGTGTGCCGCAGTGCCGGCAAAGATAATGGATGGCCATCTGGCAGTCTCCTTATCGCGTTTTCTTTTTAGTATGAACGCGATAAATGAGAGATATTCATCCATTGGAAAAGTTTATCAAGAAACGTATCAACAATCTTTACGAAAACAGCCTAATTAAATTGATTCATAACCTCTAAGAAAGGTTTTTTCAGCCATGTTTCACAAGCATCTGCACATGTACTGATGACCGGCTGCATCGAAGACCACTCATCAGGCGAAAATCTTGCCAGTACATAATCCGGGACGCTCATTCCGTTTTTCGGACGGTCGATCCCTACACGGATCCTGTTGAATTCCTGGCTGCCGGTATGGGCAATGGTCGACTTTATACCATTGTGGCCGCCGGCACTTCCCTTTTGGCGCAGCCTGATCTTTCCGACAGGCAAATCAAGGTCATCATAAATCACAAGAAGATCCTTTTGGGAAATATCATAAAAATTCATGATGGCTCCAATGCTCTCCCCTGATAAATTCATATATGTCATTGGTTTTAAAAGTATGAATTTTTCCCCGTTATAATGAACGATTGAATATAAACCATTGAATTTTGCTTGGTTCAATGGCGCCTGGAATCTTTTCTCCAGTTCATCTATAATTTCAAATCCAATATTATGCCGCGTTTTATCAAAACGCGGACCTGGATTTCCTAACCCGACAATTAATTTCAATGGATACACCTCTACTTAAACATTAACTATATTATCGGCTTTTATGATTTTATAATCAACTTATTATATCCGTTTATCCTTATTATATAAAACAGGCGCAGCCATTGAAAGGCTGCGCCTAGTTCTATTCCATAAGGATATATGGTTATTCTTTTTCACTCTCTTCTGAAGCCTCTGTTTCACGGCCTTCTTCGTTCTCAGGTACACCAGACTCCTGCTGCTCGCCTGTGCTGATCTCTTCCTCTTGTCTTGGAGCCAGGATGGAAGCGACAGTTTCATCATCTTCATGGTTGATGGTAACTGAATAATTTCCTTTAACATCCCCAATGGTCACCACTTCACCCACTTGAAGCTCAGACACATCTACTTGAATGGATTCAGGAATGTCGTTTGGCTTAGCTGTTATAGAGACCTCATAAAGCGGCTGCTGGAGGACTCCTCCATCTTTTACGCCGGCCGCCGTGCCCGTAAGTTCGACACGTACATCTGCATCAATCTCTGCTGAAAGATCGACAACAAGAAAGTCTGCGTGAAGAATTTCATTTTTAATTGTATCTGCTTGATATTCGTTAAGAATGACGTTTTGTGTATTTCCATCGTATTTTAATGAGATGACGCCATTGCGTCCTGTTTCACGAATCGTTTTGATAAAATCTGCTTCACTTACAAAAATGGTTTCATTGTCCGCTTTATTTCCATATACAACTGCCGGAAAGTTTCCTTCCATGCGAAGTTTTCGTAAATCAGAGCGTTTTCCTTTTTCTCTTGTTTTTGCTTCTAAAACTGTAGCCATTAAAAAGTCACCTTCCTAAACATAATTAAAATAGCATCTATATAAACAATTCCCTAAAAGGGGATGGTCTAAACATAGATTATTTTTTGTCTGGAACAGGATATAGGCGAATACCTTGCATACCAGCGAGCAGGCAAAGCAAAAGGGCCCCTGTACGGGAGCCCTTTTATTTCAATTATTAAGACTGTTTACGTATAAATTGTTGTTAAAATCTTAATGCCGATTTTAACGTAAAATCATCTGTTTGGCACGTTGCAATATAGTATCCAGGCTCTTTTGAAAAGAGCCAATATCAATCAAACAATGTGCTGACAGACTGTCTTTCGTGTACGCGGATGATCGCTTCACCGATTAATGGTGCAACGGAGCGCTCCACGATTTTTCCTGTCTTCTTTTCTTCTGCTAGAGCAATGGAGTTTGTAACAACAAGTTCTTTGATGGAAGAATTCTGAATGCGTTCCATCGCAGGCCCTGAAAGAACCGGATGTGTACAGCATGCATAGACTTCCTTCGCTCCATTTTCCACCAATGCATTGGCAGCAAGCGTGATCGTACCCGCTGTATCAATGATGTCATCAATCAAAATGGCAATCTTTCCTTCAATATTTCCGACAATGTTCATGACTTCAGCTACATTCGGCTTTGGACGGCGCTTATCGATAATCGCAATCGGCGCTTTAAGGCGCTCTGCCATTTTACGTGCGCGCGTTACGCCGCCATGGTCTGGAGAAACAATGACAAGGTCATCTGAAAAGTTTTTCTTTTGGAAGTACTCAGCCAAGATCGGCACGCCCATCAAATGGTCAATCGGGATATCAAAGAATCCTTGGATTTGCGGTGCATGGAGGTCAAGTGTAATTACACGGGTTGCACCAGCTGTTTCCAATAGGTTCGCAACTAATTTAGCTGTGATCGGTTCGCGTGCACGTGCTTTACGGTCTTGTCGTGCATACCCATAGTAAGGGATGACGATGTTGATTGTGCTCGCAGAAGCCCGTTTAAGGGCATCAACCATAATAAGCAGTTCCATCAAGCTTTCATTAACAGGGCTGCTTGTAGATTGGATGACATAAACGTCGCAGCCGCGGATGCTTTCTTCAATATTGATTTGAATCTCACCGTCGCTGAAACGGGTAACTGAACATTTTCCAAGATTGACGCCGACGACGTCAGCAATTTCTTCCGCAAGGGCCTTATTAGAATTTAATGAAAATATCTTCAGATTTGGATCACGATATTGATTGGACATGGTGGACCTCCATTTATTTATTCATGTTTAGTTTTGAGACATAATCTTCTTTATTGACCTGTCGTGCTCTGGCAATGGACAATGCTTCACCAGGCACGTCCTCCGTAATGGTGGAACCTGCTGCAATATAGGCTCCCTTTCCGATGTTGACAGGTGCGACAAGGTTTGAATTGCAGCCTACAAAAACACCGTCTTCAATCTTTGTCAGGAACTTGTTTTTTCCATCATAATTGACCGTGATGGATCCACAGCCAAGGTTTACATCGCTGCCTACTTCTGCATCTCCGATATAGCTCAAGTGTGAGGCTTTGCTTCCTTTGCCAAATGTGGATTTCTTGATCTCCACAAAGTTCCCGATCTTCACTTCGTCGTGAATGGAAGACTGCGGGCGGATATGGGCAAACGGGCCGATGTTGACATCTGAACCGATGGAGCTGTCTGCTGCGACGGATTGGCGGATTACTGTGCCATTCCCAATCGTACAGTTTTCAATCTCCGAGTTCGGACCGATTTTACAATCCTCACCGATGACTGTGCCGCTCTTGAGGACCGTTCCAGGGTAAAGGACTGTATCCCTGCCGATTTCAACATCTGCTGCAATGTACGTATTGGCAGGATCGATGATGGTTACGCCGCCTCGCATATGTTCTTCATTGATGCGTTTCTTCATGAAGTTTTCGGCTTCTGAAAGGGCAACCCGATCGTTTACACCAAGTGTTTCTGCAAATTCATCCGTTGAATACGCAGAAACGATCTCACCTTGGTCTTTAAGGATCTCAACCACATCAGGCAGGTAGTATTCGCCTTGGGAATTTTCGTTCGATACATTTTTAAGTGCATTGAATAGGTACTGATTATCAAAGCAGTACGTTCCTGTGTTGATTTCTTTCACGTTTCTTTCTTCTTCGGAGGCATCTTTATGCTCAACGATTTTTTCGACTAGGCCCTCTCCATTTCGGATGATGCGTCCATATCCAGTTGGATTTTCTGCATAGGCAGTCAGGATCGTTGCTTTTGCCCCCAGCTCTTCGTGATGCTTGATCAACGCTTCCATCGTGCTTGCTTTGATCAACGGAGTATCACCGCAGACGACAAGTGTTACACCTTCCTTGTCCCCTAAAACGGATTCCGCCTGCATGACAGCATGAGCCGTTCCGAGCTGTTCTTCCTGAAGGGCAAATTCACTCTTCCCATCAAGCTGGGACTGCACTAATTCAGCACCGTGCCCCACAATCGTGACGATTTTATCGATATCAAGTTTTGAAATTTGATCCACTACATGTTCTACCATTGGTTTGCCGCATACTGGGTGAAGAACCTTGTATAGCTTGGATTTCATCCGGGTTCCTTGTCCAGCAGCTAATATTACGGAGAATCTATTGGAATTTGTCATATATGATAAGTCCTCCACTAATCCTTTTTATCCATATTGAATATATCTTAAATACTTAATATTTTCAAGGAATCCTGTAAAAGTACAAGATTTTGTCAGAGAATCGGCTAAAGTCCATTTTGGAGTTTTATCGGAAGAAAACGAGGCAAGCAGGAGAAATGCACAAAAAAAGAGCCTTACATTGAAGTAGGCTCTTGCTGTTAAATACTCTATTAGGATGCACCGGCTTCTTCTAATTCCATTTCTTCGGCTTCCCCTAAACGGTGATACTCCGTCAATACAGCTTCTTGAATCTTTCCGCGTGTACCGGAATTGATTGGATGTGCGATATCGCGAAACTCGCCGTCTGGCGTACGTTTACTAGGCATCGCAACGAATAGGCCATTGTTCCCATCAATTACACGAATATCGTGAACAACGAACTCGTTATCCAAAGTAATAGATGCAATCGCTCTCATTCTTCCGTCTGTATTGACTCTGCGTAATCTTACGTCTGTAACTTCCATTCTGTTCACCACCTTTTCCCTAGTTGAATCTAGTTAATGTATTCAACAGAATTTCTCATAATCCTTCTACAATTGTAAAATTTTTTAAAAAATATAAATAATCAATCTATCTGACAGTTTTCTCATTCTTTGCACTGACCTATGAAAAAAGACTCACGCATAGCGTGAGCCTCAATTTGAATTTTTCGCCATTTTAACACCGCTGTTGATTTCCGTTCAAGACTTCGCTTTCCGAGGGCGGCGGCAAGCCTCCTCGTCGCTCTGCTCCTGCGGGGTCTTGCCTACCCCGCTTTTCCCACCGGAGTCTTCGTCTTGCACTCCAATCAACAGCTGGAGTTCAGCTAAAATCATTAGTGTACTTTTTCAGAGAAAACTTCTTATTTTACTAGAGCAATGACTTCTATTTCGATTTGGGCATCTTTTGGGAGGCGTGCGACTTCTACACAGGAGCGCGCCGGTTTGTGCGTGCTGAAGTATTGCCCGTATATTTCATTGATCGCAGCAAAATCATTCATATCCTTAATGAATACTGTAGCTTTTACCACGGTTTCAAAGGAAGCACCTGCTTCTTTCAGCACCGCTTCAAGGTTCTTGAATACTTGATGCGTCTGTTCTTCAATTCCGCCTTCAATCATTGTTCCTTCTGCTGTCAAAGGAATCTGGCCGGAACTGTAAAATAAATTATTTACGACCACACCTTGAGAGTAAGGACCGATGGCTGCCGGGGCAGCATCTGTAGAAATCATTCTCATTTCACTCATACCACCTTATAAAAATGGAATTTCGGAAGAGAAGTAGTTTCCTTCAACCACTTTGACGCTCTTCCCTTTTACGTCAACATCTTTTAGCTTTACCAATGAAACGTACTCATCGACGAGGCGCTCTTCGGCATTTTCCGATTCGACCAGTACACCGATGCCCGCAAGCTGGGCATTGAATTCTTCTAAAAGGCTGATCATTCCGTTGACCGTTCCGCCAGCCTTCATAAAGTCATCGATGATCAGCACTTTAGAGCCTTGTTTGATACTTCTTTTTGACAGCACCATTGTCTGAATCCTTTTGGAAGAGCCAGATACATAATTGATGCTGACAGTCGAACCTTCTGTCACCCGGCTGTCCCTGCGGACGATGACAACAGGAACATTCAAATAATTCGCTGCTGCATGGGCAATTGGGATTCCCTTTGTTGCCACTGTCATGATCAAGTCGATTTCTTTCTCCGCAAACGCAGAAGCAAGAAGTTTTCCTACCTTATTCACTACTTTAGGATCGCCAAGCAAATCCGTCATATAAAGATAGCCTCCAGGGAGCAGGCGGTCAGAGCTTTCCATCAAGCTGCACAAATCGGAAATCATATGTTTGGCGCTTTCCCTGTCCACTTTGGAAATGAATTTCACACCGCCCGCTGCACCAGGAACCGTCTGCAGTGTACCGATTCCCCGCTGTTCGAATGTTTCTTTGATGATGCCAAGGTCTTCGCTAATTGAAGATTTCGCAGAACCGTACCTTTCTGAAAAAAAAGTTAAAGACAGCAGTTCATGCGGATGTTCAACTAGAAAATGGGTCATATCTATTAACCGTTCACTTCGACGGAATTTCATGCTATATCCTCCTGTTTACAGATTAAAATCCGAATATTTTAATGATAATATACCATTAATGTACGGATTTAATCAAGAGGAAGTCGTTCTCCAAGCATTCTGACAGCAAAGACCTGGTCACAGAACCCACGAAGTCCGTTGTAGATCCTCTGTAAACGGGAATCATGGTGGACAAGGCCGAATACAGTGGGGCCGCTGCCGCTCATCAGAACAGCATCTGCTCCAAAGCGAACCATTTGGTCTTTAATATGAGCGACCTCTGGATGCATTTTGAGCGTCACGCTTTCGAGAACATTGCCAAGTTCGCCGCAAACCTCTTTATAGCTTCTATTCCTAAGGCCATCCATCATCGCCTGTGTATCAGGATGGCTGACATTGGAAAGGTTTAAATTGCGGTAGACATCTGCTGTCGAAACGCCAATGGAGGGCTTCGCTAGAATGACCCAGCAATTAGGCGGTGCCGGCAAGTGGGTGATCTTTTCCCCTCTTCCTTTTGCAAGAGCTGTACCCCCGTACACGCAAAATGATACGTCCGAGCCGATCTCAGATCCGATCTCTGCCAGTTGATCTATAGACAATCCAAGACCCCACAGTTTATTCAACCCCCGAAGAGTTGCAGCGGCATCGCTGCTCCCTCCTGCAAGCCCTGCGGCAACCGGTATGGTTTTATCAATGGAAATGGATACGCCCGTATGTACATCAAATCTGTCTTTTAGCAGCTTTGCCGCTTGATAAGCCAAATTCCGCTGATCATCCGGAACAAACCGATTTTGGGATTCAATCATGATCTGATTGCCTTTGATTTCTGACAGCTCAATTCGATCTGCTAAATCAATTGTGGTCATAACCATCTCCACTTCATGAAAGCCGTCCGGTCTTTTATGCAGCACATCAAGCGAAAGGTTGATTTTCGCCGGTGCTTTCACAAGAACCTTCAATTTCTTCACCTACTTATTCCTAAAACGAAATATTTTGTCCTATTTTATCATAAAGAATCCAATTAGGTTATATTTTCAAAAGTATTATCAATTTTTTTCAAAATAAGACTACTCAAGAATAAAAACCCGGCCGCATAGGAACAGGAATACCATTCCATACGAGCCGGGTCTGCAGCGTGGGTATGTTTTCCTTCATGACCTTTAATCAGTAGACTGGAAACAGTTTCAAAACTCCTAGGAGCGTCTTTGATCCGCCAGACTCTGCTGAGCCAGTTCAACCGCCCTTTTTACCATGTTCCCTGCATCGCTGGATTTGATGCCGCCCCATCCCTCTTTTTGGACTACATCATAAAATCCCAGGTCCTTCGCCAATTCTTCTTTAAATCGGTCTGACATGATGCCTCTTCTTCTGCCCATCTGATTACCCCCTTTGCACGCTTGCACTATTAGTATGTGCAAAGGATGGGACACCACTTTTATGTATTTTATCCTTCCTATCCAAGAGGGAGGAAAGAAAGGAAAAAAAGACAAAATAAAAAGCAGCAAACAAATTGTCTACTGCTGCCCAAGAACCAAGTTTCCTGCTGTATCTTCATAGAATGTTAATTCAACCGTCTCAGTGAGTACATCTGCATAGCTGTAGGATACACGTTCAAATGAATTTTCATCTTGATCCAATTCAATGATAAAAACGGATGGATATGTTTCTGCAAGGACGCCGGATCGTTCGATTGTTTTCCGTCTGCCCCCGTTTGCTTTCAGCATAAGCCGTTTCCCTAAATTGGAGTCGAGCGCTTTCTTAATGTCCGCTAATGTTTTTGGCATTTCGCTTCCACCTCACTATGTTCAAATTTTAACACACTATGTTGAGATAGTCAAGCAAATTTATTATTTTAACAATCAAAGCATTCTCTTGTCAACATCTTTCATTCAACATTTTTATGCTTTTTTCAACATTTATAGCATCCCCCTAACAGTTGGAAATTATGTAAGATAATATTTAGACCTGTAAAACAGGCTGTATGCAGGAAATATTTTTCGACAAACAAGAAAAGCGGAAGCGCCCCGGAAGCCCCGACCAGCATAAGACGGAACTCGAAGGAAATCCTGATTTCCGTAGAGGGCGGCTTATGACTCGAGGGGCTGGGCGCTGGAGCTGGATCAGGAAAAGCGGAGCCGGCTGTTAAGAGGCGCAGAGACTGGAGCGCATCTAGGCACAGACACAGAAAAAGCCGCAATGATCATTCATTAACGGCTTTATGCTTATTCTTCAGTTAGCGGCTTGTATGGCATACCGGTGCGCAGTACGCCTTTTGTTTCTATTCCCCCAAGCCCTTTTTCGCCTGTAAGGGTATTCCGTATGACATCCAATACGTTGATTCGCTCCATAAAAGGAGTGAAACTAATTTTCCCAACAATGTAAACTGGATCAAGGGCATGGATATTCACTCTCAATGGAGAACTTGCAAAATTGGCCCCTTCATATATCAAAGACTCAAAATGAGATTGGCAGGCACCTGCGAATATGACTAATTGATCTAAGTGGGGAACCTTTTTTCTTGCTTCCCTTACCGTTTTAGCAAAATATTTTGAGTGCCGATATGCATTGATATCCGATTTTTTCCCTTTTGCCTTGGAATATGCATCATGGCCTGTAATCACTAAAATATCCGGACGATACTTCTCTATCAAGGCCCCGACCCGGTGATGCATTTCCGTTTCACTGCAGTGGACTCCATAAACGGGCACACCGATCTTTTCGTAAAGCGCCATGCATTTTTGCAAATACGCCGGATCCCCGTCTAAATGAAGCACACGCCCCGGCACCTGAAAATAATTGAAATCATTGCGGTAGCCATTCGTTGACGTATACTCATTCCGGTTACGCGTCAAATCGATATCCTGTTGAAAAAGCTCAAATGACTGCTCTTCCAATGAACGAAATTCCCTAGAAATCTTCGACTGCTCATACGGATCTATTTCAACCAGATCATCAAAGTCTGCATCTGCGATCAGACGGTAGTCTTCCCCATAAAGAACCGCTGTCTTTTTCCCGTTCACTTCCTTGACATCAATGATCCGGAATAGCACATCACATTGATAGGAGACCCTGCCTACAATTGAATTTAGTTGAATACTCACGGTCGTCATCTCCATTGAAACGCATAAATCATTACCTTTGATAGGCTATTCAAAAAGCATGGCCATTGTGAACAGAAAAGCGGAAGCGCCCTGATAGCCCCGACCAGCATACACAAAAAAAGCCGAAACCCCATAATGGATTCCGGCTTCACTCTATTCTTAATTAAATATAGGATGCAATTCGTTGCTTAGTCGGGCAAACTCCTGGATGCTCAACGTCTCTCCCCTTCTCGTCGGGTCGATATCCGCTTTTGCGAGGGCATCGAGGATTTGCTCCTTCTTTTCTTTGCCATTCGGCAGCTGGCTCGTCAAATTGTTCAAAATGGTCTTCCTTCGCTGAGCAAATGATGAGCGTGTGACTAAGAAGAAGAAGACTTCGTCCACAACATCAGCAGCCGGCTTGTCGAGCGTAGTCAATCGGATGACAGCTGAATCCACATTCGGCTGCGGCATAAATACCGTCTTTGGAACAATCATGACAGTCTCTGCCTTCGTGTAGTACTGAATGGCGATGGACAGTGAGCCATATTCCTTTGTTCCAGGCTTTGCAGAGATCCGGTCTGCTACTTCCTTCTGAAGCATGACTACGATCCCTCGAAGCGGAATGCGGTCCGCAAGCAATTTTAAGATGATTGGGGTTGTTACATAGTACGGAAGGTTCGCAACCACCATCAAATCTGATATCCCTTCGAATTCCTGTGCCACAAGCGTTTTAACATCGGCTTTCAGGATGTCTTCATGAATGATTTTCACATTATCGTATGGCGACAGGGTATCTGCCAGGATAGGCAGGAGCCTCTGATCGATTTCAAAAGACAGAACTTTTTTAGAGCTCCTCGCTAAATGCTCCGTAAGTGCACCGATCCCAGGGCCGACTTCAATGGCGCCGGTCTGGTCTGTGAGGCCGGCATATTCCGTGATCTTTCTCAAAATATTCGGGTCGATCAAGAAATTCTGACCTAAACTCTTTTTAAATGCGAATCCGTATTTGTCCAGTATTTCCTTTGTTCTAATGGGGGTTGCGATATCCTTATGCATCTTGCTCCTCCTGTATGATCTGTTTAATCGCTTCTGCAAACGATTCTTCGCTTATTTGAAACATCATCAGCCGCTTGTGCAGCTGCTTTCCGTTTGTGTAGCCGATTTTCAGAAGATCGCCAAGGCGCGTCCGGCGTTCCTTAGACCCTGCACCACCAATTAATCCCGCTGCAATCAAATCTTCTTGTGTAATGACTTCTTCGACTTCCTTGTCCATTTGATGCGCATCCTTCAATGCTTCTCGAATGGCTTCCGGAGATGCATGCTCCACCCCGATCCCTTTTCCGGACTTCGGCTTTGCCGCAAATTTTTCTATGAAAGCATGCTTGCATCCTGGGACTGCTTCAGAAATGGTCTTTCTGATTTTTTCACCTGGGAAATCTGGATCAGTGAAAACGATGACGCCCCTCGCCTTTTGTGCAAGCTTTATTTTTTCTATTGTTTCGGTTGAAATTGCAGAACCGTTCGTTTCAATTGTATCAGCATCAACAGCTCTCTTGATAGCTGTGGTATCATCTTTTCCTTCTACAACAATGATTTCTTTAAGTTTCATAATTCCTCCAAATGGTTTCAAAAATATTTTTGATATTATTGAAACATTTTTGTAACATTAACCGTCTATATTAATGTAAATAGATTTATTTCTTCGTTTATTATATAGGAGAACGGGAAAAAAGAAAAAAAGCAGAGGAAGCCCCCTGCCATTAATTCAATATTCTTATCTTAACACGTTTTCTGCCCCAGCGGTATGCATCTGATTTAGAGGAGAAAAATACATCGATCTTAAACCCATTGATTGCTGAACCAGTGTCAGCAGCAACGGCATACCCGTAGCCTTCCACGTAGACTTTGGTGCCAAGAGGGATAACCCTTGGATCAACCGCAATGACCTTGACACCCGGATTGGATTTCAAGTTGATTCCCGTAGCAGTATGCCCTGAACAGCCGTTGCAATGAGCGGTATAGGCTGTGGAGCTGACAAAAAACTCTTTGCCGCCGCTTTCGCTTTTACCACGTGAAGCTAATGCAACAAGCGTCTTAGTACCAACCGCCACCACTTTATCTTCGCTGTTTTTCACTTTTTTCGTAGCAAGTAATTTTCTTGAAACTTCCTTGCCATTTTCTTTAACAATTTCATAATGCTTAGAAATGACGCCTTTTTTACCTTCATGAATTACTTTTTGTTTTCCTTTTGCCAAGCTCGAATCTTTTTTCGTTACAACGGCAAAATCTGTGGGTTCTTCCACTACATCGGTGACTTTTTCAACTCGTACGACATTTATTACATCATTAGGCTCTATCTCTTGGTTCAGACCTGGTTTAACCCGGTCTAACGATTTGAGTGTAATCCCTTGTTGCTCTAAAAAGTCAGCGACCGTAGTCGAAGTGGACCAAAACTCTTTCTTTTTCCCACCATCCACTAAAGTAAACGGAAAAGCATTTTCTATCGCAATATTCATGTTGTTTTTGACATTTGTTCCGATTGCCGGGTTGATCTTATCGTGTTCCCCAACTTTTACTTTTTGTTCCTGCAATAATTCTCCAACTGTTTCTGCAGTAGTCCACACGGTTTTCTCCTTGTTTCCAACCTTGAGTCCTACCTTTTTAGCCTGTTTCCATACGACAGACGAATCATCCTTTATTTTCGCGTCTGCCGAGGGGAATAAGTAATCTTCTGAGCGAACAGAAATTTTCAAGTCTTTAAATATATCTCCAACAGTAGCTGCATGTGTGTTAACAATTTTCTTTTCGCCATTTAAAGTGAGTGCCACCGTCTTTTTCGATCCCTCAAACATAAGGACTCCGACGGCTGCCATACAAACTAGTAAACTAGCAGTAATGACGACCCACTTCTTTTTACTTATCGATTTGGAAAACAGGTTTTTCATGTTTTCAAACTTCATGAAAAACGCCTCCTTCTCTCGGAGAGATTATATAGACTATCGAAACAACTGTCAACCCATATCCATTTTTGCGGAACGTAATCCCTATTATGCATAAAGTCCCACTACTTGTGAAGGAAGACTTGTCGACATGAATATCCTATGAGAGAAGGAAGACGTGTAGAACTTTTTATATTTAGTAAAAATCGGACATGCTTTGATAGTTTTCGACGTCGAAATAACTCAATTAATGCCGAATAATTTCTTGGCATTTTCAGTTGTAATTTTAGCAACTTCTTCAAACTCAATGCCTTTGAGCTCTGCGATCTGCTCTGCCACAAGTTTTACATAGGCAGGTTCATTTCTTTTCCCCCGATTTGGGTGAGGAGCCAGATAAGGGCAGTCAGTCTCGATCAGCAGCCGGTCCATCGGCACTTCTACAGCTACTTCCTTTGGTTTTTTCGCATTTTTGAACGTGACAGGACCGCCAAGGGAGATATAAAAGTTCATATCGATGCAATCCTTTGCCGTCTCTGCGCTCCCGCTGAAGCAGTGCATGATGCCTCCGACTTCTCCGGCATTTTCTTCTTTTAAGATATCGACAATATCCTGTGTCGCCTCACGGTTATGGATCACAATCGGCAATTTTACTTTTTTCGCTAAACGGATCTGCTTCCGGAAAACTTCTTTCTGAACATCCTTAGGGGATTTATCCCAATGATAATCAAGCCCCATTTCCCCGATTGCCACCACTTTTGGATGGGCGGAAAGCTCTTCTATCAATTCAAGGTCCTCGTCTGTCATATCTATGGCATCAACTGGGTGCCAGCCGACGCATGCATAAAGAAAATCATATGTTTCCACAAGCTCCATCGCTTTACTGATGGTCGGACGGTCGAATCCGACGACCACCATTTTTTCAACTCCCGCATCTTTTGCCCGGCCAATGACTTCCTCCAGATCTTCTTCGAATTGTTCTGCATTCAAATGAACATGTGTATCAAATAGCATTCGATGTACACTCCTTAAACTGTTTCCGTAATTGATTGTCTTCCATCATTTTACCCGGAAAGTTTCTTTAATAAAAATGTTAAGGTTTAAATATTATTTTAATATCATATGAAAATGGACGGCGTTTTATTTTTCGACAACTTTCTTTCAAGTCGGTTCACTATTCGAATATAAGTAATTCTAAGGTTATATGTTGTTTCAAAAGCGAATTTAATTTTCCTACTATAATAAAATAAAAATGACATGAGAGGTCCACGTCGAAAATTGTTTCACGTGGAACACTCTCATGCCATCATTAATGTTATTCAATATTGAAATCTTTAAAGCTGAATATTGGTTGGATTATTTTACTTTTGCACCATTTGCCAATGAAGCGTCCACTTCTGCTAATGCCAGGATCCCATCTTTTTCTCCAGCGAGGATCATTCCTTCCGATAATTCACCGCGAAGTTTCACTGGCTTTAAGTTGGTCACACAGATGACTTTTCTTCCTTTTAACTCTTCAGGCTTATAATATTTCGCAATGCCTGAAACCACTTGGCGCTTTTCATATCCTAAGTCGAGCTGAATCTTTAACAGCTTATCCGCTTTTTTAACAGGCTCAGCATGGATGACTTCCGCAACTCTCAGCTCCACTTTCATGAAATCATCGATTGTGATTTCATCTGCATCCGGCTTTTCAGCTTCCTTCACTTCTTCCGTTTGCTGAACTAGTGCGTCCCCTGCCATCTGCTGTTTAATATAATCAACTTCTTCTTGGACTTCAAGGCGAGGGAAAATCGGTTCACCCTTGGAAACGACTTTGGTGCCTTCTGGAATGCTGCCGAATTCTTCAAGGCTGTCCCAAGCACGTAAAGTTTCATCGTTGATATTCAATTGATCAAAGATTCGCTTTGGCGTCTCAGTCAAGAATGGTTTCAAGAGAACCGCTGTTCTTCTAAGGGTTTCAGCTAAATGAACCATAACATGGCCTAATTCACTCTTTTTAGCTTCATCTTTCGCCAATACCCATGGCTGCGTTTCATCTATATATTTATTCGCACGGCTGATCAACTGCCAAATGGATGTCAATGCCACGGAAAACTCCATGTTCTCCATTGCCTCTTCAAAACGGGAAACCACTTCTTGGTTCATTTGAAGAAGCTGCTGGTCGAATTCGCCTTCAGATCCATTATAAGCTGGGATGACTCCGTCAAAATATTTATTGATCATGGCTACCGTCCGATTAAGAAGGTTTCCAAGATCATTGGCCAAATCAAAGTTGACTCGCTCGACAAACCCTTCAGGTGTAAATACCCCATCAGATCCAAATGGCACTTCACGCAATAAGTAATAGCGAAGAGCATCTAATCCATAGCGGTCGATCAAAGTCACGGGATCTACTACGTTCCCCTTTGACTTGGACATCTTTCCGTCCTTCATCAATAGCCAGCCATGGGCAAAAACTTTCTTCGGAAGCGGAAGGTCCAATGCCATCAGCATGATCGGCCAATAAATCGTATGGAAGCGGACAATTTCCTTCCCAACGAGATGGACATCTGCCGGCCAATATTTCAAATACTTCGAGTCATCATCTGTTCCATACCCTAATGCTGTAATATAGTTGGAAAGCGCATCGATCCATACATAGATGACATGCTTTGGATCCCCTGGCACTTTGACTCCCCAGTCAAAGGTCGTTCTTGAAACAGCCAAATTCTCAAGACCCGGTTTGATGAAGTTATTGATCATTTCATTTTTGCGTGATTCAGGCTGGATGAAATCAGGATTCTCTTCATAATACTTTAGAAGTCTGTCGACATACTTGCTCATTTTGAAGAAATAGGATTCTTCCTTCACTTTTTCGACAGGTCTTCCGCAGTCAGGGCAGTTGCCGTCGACAAGCTGACGCTCCGTGAAGAATGATTCACACGGAGTACAGTACCAGCCTTCATACTGATCAAGATAAATATCCCCTTGATCCAGCAGCTGTTTAAAGATCTTTTCAACGATTTCCTTATGTCTTGGCTGCGTCGTACGAATGAAATCATCATAAGAAATGTCGAGTTTCTTCCATAGTTCCTGGATGCCCTCAACGATTCCGTCTACATAGCTTTGAGGGGAGACTCCTTTTTCTTCTGCTTTCTTCTGGATTTTTTGTCCGTGTTCATCTGTTCCAGTCAAGTACATGACGTCGAATCCGCGCATTCTTTTATATCTTGCCATCGCATCACCGGCAACAGTTGTATAGGCATGTCCAATGTGAAGATTGCCGCTTGGATAATAAATAGGGGTTGTAATATAAAATGTCTTCAATTTTTCCTTCATCTAATAATCCTCCTATAATGATCAATGTATCGTACATTTCAATGAATTTATTAGCTATTCAGCCCGGCCTGAGATGTCCGGGGATTTATGTAACATGATGAATGAACCTGCTGTGTGAAACCGGCATGAAAAAATCCGTACAAGCAACTAAGGGCAGAGTACCCAAAAGCTTACGGATATAACTTTCTGCAAGGCTGCCGGATCAGGCAAAAATAAAGAAGATTCATCTTCTCATCATAACCTCTTCTAGTATCAAAATATACATAATATTCTTCTATTCTGCAACCGCAGGAAACCACCATTTCATTTTTTTACCACCGCACAAAAGAAACATGACACTTCATGTCGTTTTTTGTCGAATAAATGTCGAAATACTACATCTTTCGACACGGAGAATATGGAACTATATGTAATTTTCTGACACTAGAAATGTCATCCAATTTATGTAAGTGGTTTACAAACCTTGATGTGACAGGGTTTTTACAAGCATTACAATTTATATATTTTTACATATTTAGTGATTGACGAACTTGGGAATGACTGGTATGATAAAAGCAGATCAAAAAAAATGTCGAAAATTGACGAAAAGACATAGATAAAAATTTTGAGAGGAGAATTTGATTATGAAATCTACAGGTATTGTACGTAAAGTTGACGAACTAGGACGCGTGGTTATTCCAATCGAATTACGCCGTACTTTAGGAATTGCTGAGAAAGATGCTTTGGAAATCTACGTGGATGACGAAAGAATCGTTCTTAAAAAATACAAGCCAAGCATGACTTGCCAAATCACTGGTGAAGTTTCTGAAGATAATGTTAAGCTTGCAGACGGCAAATTAATCTTGAGCCGTGAAGGTGCAGAGCAACTATTGAAAGAAATCCAAGATTCTTTCGCTGCTGCAAAGTAATATTATTGCACAATTATATATTCGGATAGTGAATCGATTTTCTGTCCGTTAATGATAAAGGGTCTGACTAAAATGGTCAGACCCCTTTTTTTGACTAAACAAGTCAATCACTCTATATGATAAGCCGCATAGACTTCCCTTTTGGGCATGTCCCTGTCGACGGCCGCTAGTTTGATTGCATCCTTTGGTTTATTGCCTTGTTCAACATAATGATCGACGTGCTCCATTATCGACAAGTCTTCCCACCAGGCAGCTTTTTCTTCCTGTTCCTCAACGCTTCCTTCAATGATCAGACAGAATTCCCCTCTAACCTCACCATTTTGGGTCCATTCCAGCAGTTCAGAAACAGTTCCCCTGATGAATTCTTCAAACCGCTTCGTCAATTCACGGCAAACCGCCATTCTCCGGTCACCCCATACTTGATGAATGAGCTGCAGTGTCTCTTTTAAGCGATGTGGGGATTCATAGAGGATCATGGTGGCTGACTGATACTTCAGCTGCTCCAACTCTTCTTTTTTATCTTTTTTATTCCGTTGAAGAAATCCATAAAAATAAAAGGGTTGTGTAGCAATGCCTGATGCAATCAATGCAGACAAAGCTGCATTCGCACCCGGTAAAGGGACGACAGTAATATCATGCTGCAGCGCCTCCGCGACGACTTCGTAGCCCGGATCTGAAATGGCCGGCATGCCCGCATCGCTGACCAGCGCGATTTTCTTTCCATCCTTCAGGGATTGAATCAGTTGTTTCCCGCTGGTTTCTTTATTATGTTCGTGGTAGCTCACCAGGGGTGTAGTAATCTCAAAATAATTGCAGAGCTTCTTTGTATTGCGGGTATCCTCCGCAGCAATCAAATCCGCTTCTTTTAAAATCCTTAGTGCCCGGTAGGTCATATCCTCCAAATTCCCAATGGGAGTCGGCACAAGGTAAAGCATCCCTTTGGACTCTTCTTGATCAAAACTTTTCTGAATCTGCATATGCTTCATCCGCCTCTATTAAGTATCGTTCCTCTTATATTCTCGTTAAAATTATTTTCCATAAAGGAGTTCATGGACTTCATCCGAATAAGTACTTCCCTCTTTATAAATATAAAGCGGAGGCAATACTTTCAAGTCTGGATTTCCATCTTTGATTCCTTCTATTAATATGGTGTTGGCTTCCTTGCCGATCCGCGGATAGACAAACCGCAGCCGCTTCGGTTCCAAACGGTATTTCCTCATTAATGTCATTATGTCCATTAAACGTCCAGGTCTATGGACAAAAGCAGCCTTCCCGCCTTGTTTCAACAACTGGCTGCTTACCTTGATGACATCTTCGAGCGTACAGAGGATTTCATGTCTCGCAATGGCCAAATGCTCATTCGGATTGATTTCTTCCTTTGAAGGGGTGACAAAGTAAGGCGGATTGCAGGTGAGAACTTCAAATTTACCATGGCCCAGCACTTGGGGCATATCTTTGATATCACCGTGAATCATTCTTATTTGTTCATCAAGCTGATTGTATGAAACACTGCGCTGTGCCATATCAAACAGCTTCGACTGAATTTCCACACCCGTGATGCTGGAGTTTGTCCTAGTACTCAATAGGAGCGGAATCACTCCATTCCCAGCGCAAAGATCGATAATATTCCCTTTCTTCAACTGAACAAATCGGGCAAGCAGGACTGCATCTATAGAAAAAGAAAAAACAGCAGGGCTTTGAATGATTCTTAAATTCTCTGCCAATAAGTAGTCTAATCGTTCTTCTCCTTTAAGCTCAACCATCCGTATCCTCATTCTCCTTAAGCATAAAATCTTTCCATTAAAAAAAGAGGGCTGTCCACCAGCCCCCATATGCGTTACTTTTTATTTAAAAAAGACAGGCAGAACAAACAATCTTCATCTTTTCGTGGACTACCAAAATGGACATTGCAGATATGGAACCCTTCTTGATAGAGACGTGCGAGATTATCATATCCCTCGCCGATATCAAGGTTGCGGTCATCAATTTCTTCAAGGCTTTTCTTGGATTCACTCGGCGACGGAGCCATTTTTGGATGTTCCGTCTGTTCGAGACGGCGGCGCAAATGCTCATTCTCCACCTGGAGCGAGTTATTTTCTTCGATAATCTGCGCCAGATGCTCCTTCAAAGACCCTAATTGTTTATATAAATGTCCGATTTGCTCTTCCATATTAATGACTGAATTAAATACTTCTTTTTTGTCCACTGGTTCCACCTCATTAATCTCTTGCTTGAATCGAAACCGCACCTTCATTCACTAGTTCTTCCAACGTAAACTCAAGGACGCGCTCCTGCTCAGGCAGATTCACCTGAAGGACGCGCTCCAATATATTAAGGCCTACAACTTTCCCAGAACCTAATGGCGTTTTGATGATTTCGCCCAGATCAGGCAATTCTTCTTTCGCTGCTTCATACTCATCATTCTCGTATTTCAAGCAGCACATCAAACGTCCACACAGTCCAGAAATCTTGGTTGGGTTCAAGGAGAGATTTTGATCCTTCGCCATCTTGATGGAAACGGGTTCAAAATCCCCTAAAAACGTCGAACAGCAAAGCATGCGTCCGCATGGCCCTATTCCGCCAAGCATCTTCGCTTCATCACGCACCCCGATTTGACGGAGTTCTATTCTAGTACGGAAAATGGCAGCCAAATCTTTTACAAGCTCACGGAAATCTACTCGTCCATCCGCTGTAAAATAGAAAATTACTTTATTTCGATCAAATGTATATTCTACATCCACCAGCTTCATATCAAGCTGATGTTCAATGATCTTATCGCAGCATACTTCATACGCTTCCTTCGCTGCTGCTCTATTCTCATCTATAATCATACGATCCTTATGATCGGCAATCCTAATGACTTTTTTCAAAGGCAGGACCACATCATGTTCACCGACTTGTTTGCGTTCAACCACAACTTTCCCGTGTTCTACTCCGCGAGCCGTCTCCACAATCACGTAGCTGCCTTTTTCTACTGCAAAATCGCCTGGGTCAAAATAATAAATCTTGCCGGCTTTTTTAAATCGTATCCCTACTACTTCATACAAAAGAAGATCCCCCCTGCAATTCTAGCACAAGCTGTTCCATCAACAACTGAGGATTCATATTTGAATTTAATTTCCGTTTGGCTTCCAAAATGGCTGTCATTTGTTCCGATAACCGTCGGGCGGACGTCTGAAGGGCATCCGTTTCAAGCATTTGGCGATAATCCGGATAAACAATCTGTTCTCCCTTGCCTACTTGTATATATAGAAGATCCTTATAGATCAATAGCATTAATTCCAGTCCACGTTCAAGCTGCGGTTTCTCTTTAAAATGGTCAAACCAACCATCCTGTAAACCTACCATCGCCTGCAGCGGGCTTTTTTTAAGGCCTTCATATAATTTTAACACTATTTTTCTTGCTTGTGCAAACCACTCTTCATTGTTTAAATCAAGAGCTTCCTGGAAATTATTCGTGATGCTTGCCAAAAGCGGTGCAAAATGAGGATGTACCCCTTCTTGCTTAAGATTTTCTTTCAAAATAGAAGGCGGCAGTGGTTTAAAAGATATGAGCTGGCACCGCGATAAAATGGTCGGCAGGATGCGGTGGGCCTGTTCAGTCAAAAGAATGGCAATGGTGCCTGAATGCGGCTCCTCCAGGAATTTCAACAGACTGTTTGCTGCATTGACGGTCATTTTGTCAGCATGTGAAATCATGTAGAGCTTTTTCTTCGACTCCACACCGGTTTTATTGAATTCAGCTTGAAGCTCTTGAATCTGGCCTTTCTTGATCGACAAGCCATCCGGCTCGATCATATGTACATCTGGATGGTTTCCATTTGTGATCCTCTTACAGTTTATACACTCATCACACGGAATATAATCCTTTGAGGGATGATCGCAAAAAATACTTTTGATCAATAGCGTCCCTGCATCCTTTTTTCCGGTTCCACGCTCCCCTTCAAACAAATAGGCATGGGCAACACGGTCTTTTACCAGGCTGTTCTGTATCATTTTCATTGCGACGGGCTGAACCGACTGCAATTGTTCCCATGTCATCATCCTTACCACCACACCTTGAATCTAAGAATAAAGGGAAGAAAAAGATTCCCTATTAAAACTGATGAAACTGTTCTACCGGAAGGACGAATACTGTCGCACCGCCAACTTCCACTTCAACCGGATATGGAACATACGAATCAGCATTGCCGCCCATCGGCGAAACTGGTGCAATCAATTGATCCCTCGACTTGCAGCTGTCCTTGATCACTTGCAGTGCCTTCTCCACACGGATATCTTCCGTCCCGATCATAAATGTCGTGTTTCCTGATTTTAAAAACCCGCCCGTACTGGCCAATTTTGTCGCCCTGAAGTTATGATCGACCAAAGCCGAAGACAGTCGATTGCTGTCCTGATCCTGGACCACTGCCAAAATGAGTTTCATATACATTCCTCCTTGAACAAGTTATTTCCGATAGTATTCTATACCCCATTATATCAATAATTGATCGTGTATACATGTATTCTTCGGACCCGGCCCTAAAACCTGCAAAGCTTTGAAAAAAGCCTTGAAGCAGCTGTAAGCTTCAAGACTGTGAAAAACTACAATAATCCCTTTTGCACCAATAATTGCTCAAACTTCTTTGATGCAGCAAGATACACCTCTTCAAACGAAGCAGAAGCATCGATCCTGTGCATGCGGCCATGAAATTTCTCCAAGAGGATCTGGTAGCCCTTATACACCTTATGATGGAAGTCCAGTGCTTCCAAATCGAGCCGATTTACTTCTCTCCCCTTGTTCTTTTCAATGCGCTCAAGGCCGGCCTCAGGTGTGATATCAAAAAACAGCGTGGCATCAGGCATCATATCCTGTGTAGCAAACAAATTCATCTCATAGACTTCCTCGATGCCAAGGCCCCTTGCATATCCCTGATACGCCAATGAGCTGTCAATGAATCTGTCGCACAGGACAACCGCTCCCTTTTCCAGCGCAGGCTTCACCTTTTCTACTAAATGCTGCCTCCTTGCCGCCGCATATAGCAGCGCCTCAGTCCTCGCATCCATCTCTGTATTATCTTTATTTAAAATGATCTCCCTGATCTGCTCCGCAATCCGGATCCCGCCAGGCTCCCTGGTCAAAACGATATTGCATCCCCTTGCTGAAAAATCCTCCGCAAGCTTATTCAATATCGATGTCTTTCCAGCCCCTTCAGGACCTTCTCCCGTAATAAAAATACCGTTCATGCTCCAAACCTCCGGACTTTCCTAAAAACAAATGTTGTAATTCTAATAGTACCCCATTTACCTATTATCCTCAATAACAGCAATCAAGCCTTCCAACAGACGGTGGTCCCCCTGAAAGCGCGCCCCTGACTCCATATACATTTTCAGAGAATGAATCATCTCCCCCGTTACCTGCTCGCCAGGCATGAGAAGAGGGACTCCCGGAGGGTATGGGATCACCATTTTTGCCGAGATTCGCCCAGCTGCTTCTTCATATGGAACCCAGACGCTCGTTCTTTGACCCAATTCTTTAAAAGAAAGGAGCTGCTCACGAAATGGATTTCGGTGTCCATCTCTTATGACGACCGGCACAAAATCCGATTCCCGTTTTATAAAAATGCTCTTAAACACAGCGATTTTTTCTCCATAATCCACTTTCATGCCCTTTTTTAATAGAGGAAAAACAAACAGCACCTGGTAGGGATCCGCCATTTCCACATATATGCCTGCCTTCTCAAGCTCTGTCTGCAATTCATACCCTGAATATCCTTCTGCCTTTATGGTGATCTTCAACGGATCCTGCTTCTCTCCATTGGAAAGTGCATGGATTCCTGGGATGCTGGTCAAATCTTTTACGAAGGCATCTTTCTGTTCAATTGTGTACAAAAGATCCTCGCCAGACATCGAAGACAAATAATGCCTCGCCGCATCCAATGAAGCCATGATGGGATACGATGGACTGCTCGACTGCAGTGCACCCAGGTAGAATTCAATCCTATCGATTGGCAGCCTGTCATGATTCACATGCAAAAAAGAACCCATGGTCATCGCCGGCAGTGTCTTATGTGCAGAATGAACAACTATATCCGCCCCAAGTTGAAGCGACGATTCGGGAAAAGGACTCCCCGCTTGAAAATGCGCACCGTGCGCCTCATCCACAAGCACATAAGACCCGTGATCATGCGCCATATCTATCAAACTCTTAATATCATAGGTCAGGCCATAATAATTCGGATAGGTGAAAATGCACGCCTTCACATCCGGAAACTTTTCATAAGCTGCTGCCAGTGAGGCAGGCATCACTCCATCCCCTACATGCCAAGCTTCATTCAATGACGGTGAAAGATAGACAGGACGGACATTGGCCATCTTTAACGCATTCAATATCGACTTATGGCAATTCCGCTGAACAAAAACCGTATCTCCCTCTTCGCACACGCCTAAAATCATGGCGAGATTCCCGACAGTCGATCCATTCACCAGGAAATAACTCTTATAGGAACCATACAGGTCCCTCAACAACTCCAAGGATTCAGCTATCGCTACTTCAGGAGAATGAAAATCATCCAACCCCGAAATCTCCGTCACATCGTACTTCAAAAACTCCTTAAACTCTCTATGTAAATGTTCCGGCAAAACCTCGCCATTCTTATGCCCCGGAACATGAAAAGATACTGTTCTTTTCGCAATATGCTGCACGAGTGCATCATATAATGGGGTTTGATTTTGATTCATTCTGTTTTCCTTTCTTTCTCCTCATTTCCTCTGATTGTACAATAGATCATCGGATGGAAAAAGAAAAACCAAGCTAATTTAACGAAGCTTGGTTTTAAGAATATATTTCAGGTGTCGTAATCTTCTTCAGCCGATCGATATAATATTTGTACTTGGGATCTCTCGTATCCGTCCGAACCATATCCTCTTCACATTCGGAACAAATAAAAGACGTGTAGAGATGAATCCCCTTTGCGCGCCGTTCATCGCAGACGACACAAACTTCCTCCAAGTATTGCCTAGAAACTGCAGTTCCCAAACTCCCCACCTCCATACCCTCTATTCTGGCCCGATAACCCCATTTGTATACACAATTATGAACATTTAAATGACCCGTTCCTTCAGTGTATGTAAGATGAATTTTGTCTGTGTTTGTCTTGAAAAGATTTATATGGGGATGGGGTTTTTAATCTTGTCGAATATCCTAGACGATAGCCTGGGATATTGAAGGGTTTGTTGTTTAGGGCTGTTGACGACTGAGCACTCAATCGGAATTATAGAGAAACAGGGCGCTCGCGCATAAGAGGGGGATTTTGGCGCATAGCCCTCTCTGGCCGGCGCATAGGCAAAGTGTTTTCGCGCATAAGGAATCCCAGCTGGCGCATAAGCAGGCTTTTCTCGCGCATAGAGCCAATGGCGTGGGTGAAATCCCAATGATTTCTCCCATTTTTTCACCATGAGATCCCTTTTGAGATGAATTTGCTCTCTTTATTACCAGTTAAGGGACAATTTGAATCATTTTTAGGTTCAAATCTGCGGCTAAGTGGGGATTTTTTCGATCTTTTGCTCTTGCTGAATATTCCAGGCGTACAGCCTGGCAAATTGAAAGGGTTGTTTCTTTGCCCTTACCCATGACTAAGCGCTCGCTCGGCGTTAGTAGAAGTGAACTCTGATTCATTGCACCTCCACCCTCCAAATCCTCATCCAGAAAACACAAAAAAAGCAGCCTCTCAGCGCTTTTTCCCTAAAAATGGACGGCTGACACAATATTAGCCGCCCAATAATGAATATTATATAGCTGGATTTGCTTCCATGAATAAACGATCAGGTACATTTAATTCATCGTCCGCTTTTAACACCTTTGCTTTTGGATTTTCATTCTCTATAAATGAAAATGTATAGTGCTCGTAGCCATTTGCATTTTTAGCCGTAAACAAGACTTCATACGTACCTTCAGGTATATCAATTGGAACTGTTTCCATTACGGAACCTATCTCTATACCTCCCTTTTCAACTTTGAACGGTACAACAATCGCTCTTATGACGTCATCATCAGTTTCTATTTGTTTTGTCAGCTTCACCGTAATCTTACAATCGCCTTTACTCGAAAGCGTGCCAAAGGAAACTGAACCATCTCTCCATGAAAACCCCTGATTCACATGAGGTTTACGCCAATCATTAAAAGGGTTGTCTAGTCCATACTTAAACAATGCAATCTGTGAATAAAATATTTCCGTCTCAAAAGAACACTCACTCATTCTCATTCAATATTTCCTTTATTCTTTAAATTTTCTTATGCACCAGTCCATTTACTACTTACATCACGAACTATATCATTCTCTTGCACAAATGGTTCTCCATTTTCTTTCAATCAGGTGTCTTTGAAAGCCTTAATAATTCCGTTATCTCAAATTTTACTCTGCCACTATTACCATATACCCTGATTTTTGTATTGTATTAATGCCGCTCAATTAATCTTTTGCATATTAACTTTAATCCCCTGAAACTTCAAAACTTAAATTAAATCCAGCTTCCTTGACGGTAGAATAAGCAACATTTAGGAACTCCAAGGCATTTTCGGTCAGGTCAAATTTTGAAAAAATTTTAATTTCAAAATTCTTTCCTTTTGCTTGAGGATAACTTTCATAAACCTCCCCACTCTCTAGAAAGCTTACATATAAATTTATCTTATCTTGCAGTAAAACGAGATGTTCATATTCATTAGACCAGTCAAGGTGGTCTGTTAACGCAAGTGTTACGATTCCTGTTTCTTTGTTAATTCCAATACTATCAATTTTATCTTTATCTTCGATTGACATTTTTACATCATCTCACTTTCTATTTTTTTCTTATAATATTTATTTTAGTGGGTGGCTACAATTATCAGTGACCTCTATTTAGTGGGATTCTATCTGCTCTTGATTTTGCCGAATATCCCAGGCGAATAGCCTGGCAAATTGGATGGGTTTAGTCTTTGTTTCTCCGATTGAGCGCTCACTCGGCGCTTGTGGCAGTCCTCATTGGAGCCAAAATGGCCACTCTCGCGCATAAGGTAGTGATTTTGGCGCATAACCCTCACTGACCGGCGCATAAGCCAGGTGGTTTCGCGCATAGGCTTCATGATTTGAATCATAAGCAGGCATTTTTCGCGCATAAAGCCTCTAGCGGGACAGATTTTCCGGTGTTTTCCCCTTCTTTTTCCTCGTTTACATCCATTTCAAGATGAGGTACCCCTTAATTACCGATTAAAAGGACAATTTGAAGCATTTTAAAGTCCAAACTTGCTCCTTGGTGATGATTTCTCCCCTGTTCTCTTGATCTTGCCAAATATCCAGGCGCTAGCCTGGCAAATTGAATGGTTTGGGTCTTTGTTTCTCCGACTGAGCGCTCGCTCGGCTTTGAATCCCATGCTTTGCATCTCGCTCCTTCAAAATCACCCTCCAGAAAACACAAAAAAAGCAGCCTCTCAGCTGCTTTTTTCCTTTTGCCCGGCGACGTCCTACTCTTGCAGGGGGAAACCCCCAACTACCATTGGCGCTGAAGAGCTTAACTTCCGTGTTCGGTATGGGAACGGGTGTG